>DASTGC010000104.1:0-16254 GCA_035719485.1 Novosphingobium sp. | reverse complement strand
CACAGGCTCGCCACCGGCTGTTCATGCCCGGCAAGATCCCGCCAGCTCTCTTCCAGCGCGGCTTCGGGGACGCCCGGCAACCCGCTGAAGCTGACCCGCGCGAAATTGACGCGCACGTTCGCCAGCGCGGGATCGGCCAGCGCGCAAGGCCCGCGCTCGACCGTATCCTCGATGGTCAGCCGGCTGGGTTTCTCCCGCTCGGCGGCGGGCGCCTGGGCCTGGAGTTCCTCGCGCGTCGGCGCCTGCTGCGCCTGTGCCGTTGCCATGGTGCCCAGCAGCAGGGCAGAGCCCAGCGCCGTTTTGATCGCTGCGTTCATTGCCAAGGCTGCCCCTGCTTGAGTCATGGCTTACGGCTGGCCCATGGTGCTGGCGAGCAGTTCGACCTGGGCGGTGCAGCCCTTGCCGATGAGGGCCGCGGCCATGGCCTCGGCATCGGCAGGCTGGGCCGGCAGCAGCGCGATTTCCAGGGTGCCGAGCGGCTTGCCGGCAAGGCTTACCGCATAGCTGCCGCCGTCGGTTATCGGCAGTTTCACCGTGTCCCACGGCGCCACGCCCGAGCCGGCAGCGAAAGTAACGGCTGCGGTCATGCCCTTGGCAGCCACAGTGTAGGTTGACGGAGCGGCGGTATCGAGGCGCCACAGGCGGACCGGCTGGCCCGCAACGAGGCAGCGGCGGCCGGGCTTGGCGACATCGATGAACCACAGGTTGGGACTCGCCGGTGCATCGCCGCCGACCCCGGTGCGCACGGCCCCGGTGCGGACCCGCTGGGCCGAGCGCTGCATGGTCAGCACGGCGAAGGTCGCCCCCTTGGCCGGGGTGCCCGCCGAGGCGGCGACCGGGAAGGTGCCCGCCCCGCGCAGGACCCGAGTGCCCTTGCCGTCGAGCACGGTCAGCGAATCCCCGGCGCGCAGGGTGATCGTGCCCGCATCGTCAAGCTTCTTGCCCACCGGATAGGCCGCAGCCGAAGGGCCCGACGAGGCAACCACGATGGCCGCATGGGCCATGCCGGGCAGGGCCATGGCGAGCGCCAGGGCGCCGGCGGCAAGAGACTTAGTCGAGAACATAGGCATCGCGCTCTCCCAGGGATTCGCAACGGGTTACCAGATTGGCCAGGGCGACATCGCCGGGGTGGCGAGCCGCAATCGAACGGAGCTTGGCGAGGCCGGCGGCGTGGCCGGTCTCGATGGAGGCAAGAGCATCGGCGAGGGCGGCGCGATCCTCCGGCGGGAAGAGTGGCGCAGGCTCGAACAGGTCCACCGGACGGGTGCGGCCGCGCAGGACCACCTTCCCCATCGGTCGCCACCAGTCGAGCCCGGAACGCTCGGCGAATTCGCCGCTCGCCATGACGCTGGAGCCGAGCGGCTTGTTGGCGCTTTCCAGCCGGGCGGCGGTGTTCATGGCATCGCCCAGAGCCGTGTACTGGATGCGCCGCTCGCCGCCGAAGTTGCCAACCACGGCCTCGCCGAAATGCATGCCGACGCGGGTCTTGCCGATGGCGGGCAGGCCCTTCTCGGCCATCTCGGCGGCATTGATCCGGCGGAACTCCTCGCCCGCCTGCCACATGGCATAGGCCGCCTTCGCCGCCCGCTCGCCATCGTCCGGACGGGCAACCGGCGCGCCCCAGAAGGCGACAACGGCATCCCCGACAAACTTGTCGATCACCCCGCCATGGTCGAGCACAACCTTGCTCAGCATCTCGAGATACTGGTTGAGCAGCCGGGCGACCGCTTCCGGCGGCAGGTCGTGTGACATGCGGGTGAAGCCCTCAAGGTCGCTGAAGACGATGTACAGCGGCTTCTTCTCGCCATGCAGGGCCAGCAGTTCCGGCTTCTCGATGATCTCCCGGGCAATGTCGCGCGGGAGGTACTTGCCGAGCGCGTCGTGGGCGAAGCGGCGCTGTTCGGCGGTGGAGGCGCGCGCGGCCGAAGCGGTGGCGCCGAAGGCCAGGATCCAGGCGAGCACCCACCCCACCGATGGCACGTCCCACGTATCCATCCCGCGCGCCTGGAGCAGGAACGGCAGCCCGCCGAAACCGAGCGCTTGCAGGATCACGAAGGGCACCAGTCGCCACGGCTGCCATTCCAGAAGGCTGGTCAGCGTTGCCGCGATCACCAGCAACGCGGCGAGGGCCACCAGTTCCGCCTTCGGCACGCCCGGCAGGGCCGCCCGGTCGAGCATCTGGGAGATCATCGCGGCGTGCACCTGGAGCCCGGGCACCGCCTCGCCATCGACCGAGGTGAAGGTGGTCGGCACCCGGTCGACATCGACGATGTCGCCGCCCAGGATGACGTAGCGTCCGCGCACCTGCTCGGCCATGGCCGCGGCAATTTCCGGATCGGCGAAGAGATCGATGCGCAGCGAGGTGAAGACCGGCCGGTCCGCGCTGACCGGCAACCGGTAGCGCACGGGCCCACGATAGCCGGCGAAGCGGGAGACTGCCTCGCCCTCGCCGCTGGCGGCAAGCATGGCCCGGGCCAGCACCGGCGGCAGCCCAGGGAGGATTTCCGGCCAGCGGCGGGTCGCGCCCTGGGCGAAATCGAGCCGGATCGAGGCCGGCTGCGCCTTGCTGCCCACCAGCCGCCGCTGGAAGGCGTCGAGATACTGCTGCTGCTCGTAGACGATATCGTCGCGGTTCCCGGCAACGTTGGCATAGGCAACGAAGGTCGGCGTCTTCATTCCGCGCAAGGCGGCAACGAGGGCGTCGTCCTCGTCCTGCGGCTGGTCGAACAGGATGTCGATGCCGATGGCTTTCGCGCCCATGGCGTCGAGGTTGTGGAGCGCCTTCGCGAGCAGGCCCCGATCAAGGGGGGAGCGCTTGCGGGCCGCGATCAGGGTCTGGTCGTCATAGACCACGAGGAGCACCCGCGGATCCTGCTCCACCTGCGGAGCGGCAAGGTAGGAGCGCAGGTCGTAGAGCGAGCGCTCCGCATCGCCGAGGCCCGGCACCCGCCAGGCGAAGACCGCCAGCAGCAAAGCCAGCAGCAGGGCCGCCCCGGTCGCCGCCAGGCGGCGCGGACCGGCGGCCTGCACATGCCGCCAGCCGCGCGCCAGGGCGGCGGCTGGAATGCCTTTGGCTCGCCTGTCCCCCACCGCGACCTCAGCGGACCGGGAGCGGGCGGCGCCCGTCGCCGATGAGCGCGAAGCCGGCCCAGTAGAACGGGTGCGAGGTATCGGGATCGTCCATCAGCGCGACCTCGCTGCGCCGCAACGCTTCGGCCATGCCTTGGCCGGGGGGCGCGGAAAACAGCGCGCCGATCAGCCGCTCGGTCGCGCGGTAGTCGTCCGGCGCGGGCCAGTGGCTGGCGATAACCTGGCGCCCCCCCGCGGCGATGAAGGCGCGCACCAGGCCGTCCAGCGCCTGGCCCCCGCCAGAAGTCTCGCCAGCCTCGCGCGTCGCTTCAAGGCTCGCGCCGCCGGCGGTGTCGCAGGCGGAAAGGATAACCAGGTCGGCATCGAGGCCAAGATTGAAGATTTCATCGAAGCGCAACAGCCCGTCCGAGCCGGGCCCGGCGAAGGAGGTGACCAGCGCCGGCCGGGCCGGACAACCGGCGCGCGGCGCGGTGACCAGGCCGTGCGTGGCGAAGTGGAGGATGCGATAGCTGGCCAGGTCGGGCCGGGTCTCGATCGCCGTGTCGGAGAAGGCCGGGCCAACCATCAGCGCCGCATTGGTCGGGCCGAACAGCCCGGCGGCGGAGCGCAGTTCGGTGGCCGCGACCGGCTGGTTCCAGGTCGCCACCGGCCAGTCGCAACCCAGTTCGGCCGCGCCGCCGACGGTGGTGGCCGCCGCGGCGCTGCGCACGGTCGGCAGGCCCGTCACCGCGCCGAGCGGCTGGTTCTGGCCAAGACCAATGTAGGCGTGGGTGCCCTTGGAGGCAGGCGCCGCACGAGCGTCCCGGAAGCTCGCGACGGAAAGCGCCGTGCTGACCGCAAGCGAGCGGCCGAGCCAGGGCACGCCTGTCATGTCATATTCGTCGCCGCCCGCAGCCAAGCGGGCACGATAAGGGGCGGCCCCGTCCGGATCGAGCACCAGCAGGTTGAGCGGCAGCTGGAGCATGGCCCCGTCCGGCTCGAACACCAGGTGTCGGACATTGGCCAGCTCGGCCCGTGCGGGGCCCAGCAGGGCCTGCGAGAGCGCAAGGTCGGTATCAAGGTCGAACGGATAGGTCGAACGCACGCCATTGACCGTTACCGAGATCGACTGGCGCAGGGTAGAGACCATGTCGGCCAACTCGGCGGAGCTCTTTTCGACGCGCCAGCCGCGCCCGCCGCCGGGAGTGACGAGAACGGCATAGGTCCGTTCGCCCAGGGCGACGAGCTTCAGGTAACCCTCCCCCGGCGACAGCGTCTGCCGCAGCTGTTCCAGGGTCACATAAGCCTTGGCCACCGCGCGATACTGCGGATAGCTCGAAAGCTGGCTCACCAGCTGGACCTGAGCCTGCTCCAGCGCCACGCGCTCATCCTCGAGCTGGGACCGTGCGGCGGCCTGGTCCGCCTGGTCGGCTCCAGATGCCGCGAGGCGCGCCTGCTGGACGCGATTGCGCTCGATATCGCGCGCCACGGCAAGCGAGCGGCGGAACAGGGCGCCCGCTTCCGCATTGCCCCCTTCCAGCTGGCGGGAAAGCTGGCTGAGCGTATCGGCTGCGCCGGGCCGCTCGACCAGCTGGCTTGCCAACAGCAGCTCGCCAAGGTCGGCATCGGCGGTGGCGCCCTGCTGAACGAGCAAGTCGAAATAGGGCTGGATCAGGTTTGCCATGCCGACCAGGGCATCGCGTTCACCGACCACACTGGCGACCAGCGCGCGATATTCGGCCCGGCCCTCGTCAGAGCGGCCGTGGCGAACCATGAACCCGGCCAGGCGCGCCCGGGCGGCGTTGACCGACGCACTGTCGGGATATTGCCCTGCCACCAGACCAAGGACCTGCCGGTAGTTCTGCTCGGCCGCGGCGACATTGCCCTCGCTCTCGTAGGTCTCGCCGATCTCGGCGAGGATCTGGCTGCGCAAGCGGGTGACCGAAAGGACGCGGCCGTCGCGCACGGCCATGGCGGCGCGGTTCGCCGCATCGAGCCGATCGCGCGCGGCGGCGCTCTGGCCGGCGAGGCGCAGCGCCGTGCCACGCAGCGCAAGGGCCTGGGCATCGGCGATGGCGGCGCGCTCGGCCGGGGTGAGCCGCACTTCCTGGCCCAGGATCCGGGCAAGATTGGGCGCGGTTCCCGTGGTCAGGCCAGCGGCGGTGACCGGATCGATCTCGATCCCGTCACCGGCAATGGTCACGCCCGCGGCGACCGAGGGCACCGGCCTGTCGAGGATCGTCGCCACGGCGGCCCCGTCGCGACGATTGAGCGCGTCGATCGCCTCGAAATTGCGCGCGAGGCGGGCCTGGACGAAGTCGATCCCCGGCATGGTCCGGGCCTTGGCAAACAGCACCGCAGCCTGGTCGAACTGGCCGAGGTTGGAAAGCTGCAGGGCCTGGTTGATGGTAAGTTCGTGCCGGCGGGCGGCGCTGTCGGCCTGTCCGGCGCCGATCGCCGCGGCCGTGGCGGCGAAGATCTGAGCCGCTTCGGCATAGGCGCCGGCGGCGTTGCGGCGATAGCCCTGGCCAAGCAGGCTGTCGGCATCGGCCGAGGCGGCCTTGGCCTGGAAGAAGCCGCCCGCCCCATTGCCGATGCTGACCGCCTCGATTGCCCCGGGCAGGACGCGATCGGCCACCAGGCTGCGCAGCGCGAGCTGGACCACGGAATCGTAAGCGGCGAGCCCCGCGACCGACCAGGTGCCGCGATGCCCCCGTACGGCATAGGCGCGATAGGCCGCGCCGCTCACCTTGCCCCGGCAATCGCGTGCCAGCACGCCGCCAAGACCGGCAATGGAGACGGGCGCAGTCTGGCCGCAATCCAGCGCTTCCTCCAACCCCTCGCTGCCCTCCGGCACCTCGCCGGTTCGGACGAATGCCGCGGCGCCGATCGGCCGCGCCACCTCACGGCAGAGCAAAGCCCAGCGACGGTCGAACACCGAGCCGCGCGCTGCGCCGCCGGAAACAGTTTGCGCTTCGCAGATCGGGCCCGAGGTGCCCACGCGGAACGATTCGGCATAGGAGGGGGCTAGGGGCGCCTGCGCCCGCCGCATCGGCGCCGCAGTCGCCGTGCCGGCCAGCGTTCCGCACAGCGCCGCGACCAGCAGACCGGAACAGGCCCCCAGCCGCGCCCAGCCGCTGCCGCACCGGCCCGTGGCGCGCGCTGCCGTGCTAACCATGCTCTACCCCCCATTTTTGACCGAATCACCGTAAGAAAGGGGCGACTCATCAGGTCAGAAGTTTACAAATCCCGCAGGCACCCGTCCAAGTCCAGAGCCGAAGCCAACAGCTCATCGCGTTCAGACCGAACAGCGCAAAAGTGCTTGGCGATTTTCGCCACGTTCCCGCTCTTTCTTCAAGTGATCGCAAAAATGCAACGGGCCAAGCCGCAATCGATATGCGTTTATTGAATATGCACCATGCCTTGCGCATTAAGCCAAGCGGGAAACTGTTTCGGGATCGCGTACGTCATGGAAATCAGCAGGCGCCGGCTGCTCGGCGCATTGGCCGTCGGCGGCGCCAGCCTGGCCATCCCCCGTTCGATGGCCCCCCAGGCTGCCTATGCCCAGGCGCTGCCGCCTCAGGGCGGCCTGATTCCGGGCTTCGCCGAAATGGGCGGCGCTGCTCCGCTTGACCTTGCCCGAACGGCCACCGGCCAGGCACGGTTCGCCTCGGTCCTGTTGCCCCAGGCCCGCGCCGCGCTCGATCGTCATGGCAATGCCCTAGCCAATCGCGACCTCATCGGACTCGTCGATTTCTCGGCTCCGTCGAAAGCCGCGCGCTTCTACATCGTCGACATGGCCTCGGAAACGGTCGTTTCCAGCCACCTCGTCGCCCATGGGCGCGGGTCCGATCCGGCCAACAGCGGCTGGGTGGAGCGGTTGTCGAACCGACCCGGGTCCAACGCCTCATGTGAAGGTGCCTTCCTCACCGCCGATGCCTATTACGGCCAGCACGGCCGCTCCCGCCGGCTGATCGGCCTCGATCCGGAAAACGACATGGCCGAAAGCCGGGCAATCGTGATCCATGCGGCCGACTATGTCTCGTCCGCCATGGCCGCGACCCAGGGCCGCGTCGGCCGCAGCCAGGGCTGCTTCGCGGTGTCGCATTCGGAGATCGACCGGGTGATGGAGCAGCTTGGGCCCGGCCACCTGCTCTATGCGGTAAAATAGGCCTCGCCAGCGCCCCTGCCGCCCCGATAGAACCGGGACCATGAATCTCAATCCGATCTACCGCGCCATGGGCACGACCGTGTTCGAGGAGATGTCGGCGCTGTGCCGCGACGGCAGCCGGATCAATCTCGGCCAGGGCTTCCCGGATGACAACGGCCCCCTCCCCCTGCGCGAAGCCGCTGCCCGCGCCCTGATCGAACGCTCCAACCAGTATCCCCCCTCCGCTGGCCTCCCCGAGCTGCGCGAGGCGCTCGCGCAGTTCTATGCCCGCACCCAGCAGCTGGCGCTGGCCCCGGACGCCTTCGTGATAACCTCGGGAGCGACCGAGGCGCTGGCCGCGGCGATCCTCGCCGTCGTCAGCCCGGGCGACGAGGTGCTGCTGTTCGCCCCCTGTTACGATCTTTATGCCCCCTTCGTGCGGCGGGCCGGCGGAGTGCCCGTCATGGTGCCGCTGCAACCGCCAAGCTGGTCCTATGATCGCGCGGCCATCGCCTCCAGGATCACCCCCCGCACGACCGCGCTGATCCTCAACGATCCGCTCAACCCGACCGGCTCCGTCGCCAGCCAGGACGACCTTGCCATGCTCGCCGGGCTCTGCACCAGCCACGGCCTCGTCGCGCTCTGCGACGAGGTGTGGGAAGTGGTGCGGTTCGACGGCGTGCCCCACCGCTCGCTCCTGTCGTTCCCGGGCATGGCCGAACGCACGATCAAGATCGGCTCGGCGGGCAAGCTGTTCGGACTCACCGGATGGAAGCTCGGCTGGATGGCCGCCGGGCCCGATCTTGCCCGCAGCCTCGCCCGCGCACACCAGTTCCTCACCTTCACCACCATCCCGGCCACTCAGTGGGCGGTGGCCGAAGGCCTCTCCCGCGAGGATATTTTGGCCGAACGCCTCGCCGGATGGGCGGAGACGCGCGGGGTTTTGAACCGATTTCTGACTGATGCAGGCTTCGCGATCCTGCCGGGACCGGCAACCTGGTTCACCTGCGTGGACCTCGCCGTTTCAGGCATTGCGCTCAGCGACGCCGAATTTTCCCGCCGTGCCGTTATGGAAGGCGGCGTGGCGACAATCCCCATCTCCGCCTTCCTCGAGGAAGGGCAAACGAGCACGATCGTTCGACTGTGCCACTGCAAGCCACCCGAAGTTCTCGCCGAAGGCGTGCGGCGGCTGAAAGCCTTCCGCGACAAATTGGGCTGACGGTCAGGCCTGCTCCAGCGGAGCGGTGCTTGCCCCGAGCGCGGGCACGCCGATCGAGCGCCTTCCGCCGAAATCGGTGCGCACCACGATCAGCCCGGCCCTTTCGTAATGCTCCAGCAGGCGGCGCACGCGCCCGGCCGAGCTGGTGCCGTAGATGCGGGCGAGTTCGCCGTCGTCCGGGCAGGCCCCGCCCAGCTGCGCCGCCCGGGCGATGACGAGGAACGGCGCCAGCAGGTCATCGGCCACGTCCTTGGCGACGGCCAGGATCTGCGCCCAACCGGACTCCTGCGGCTCGCAGCCGGCCACCGCGAGGGCAAAGCGGCGGCGGAACTCGGCCACGTCCATGCCGTGGCCGGCGATGCGCGCCATGCGGCAGCGCAGGGTGAAGTCGTTGAACAGGCTCGGCGCGCCCTGGAAGGTGCAATCGGGCTCGGCGGCCATCTCGGCGAGGATCGCGTTCACCTTGGCCTCGGTCTCTTCGGCAGCAAACAGAGCGCCCTGTGGCTCGGGTTCCGCGGCTTCCGCGCCGGGGACCTGGGTCTCGATCTGTTCGAGCAATTCGCTACTGTCCGGGCGCGGCAAATCCGGTTCGACCGCAAGCGGCGGCGGGGCAGCCACGGGCTCGTCACGCAGCAGGGTGGCCATGTCCTCGGCGCTGGCGGTTGGCAGCGGCATCAGCCCGGCCACGCTGGTCCGGGCGCGGGTGCGCACCTCGCCGATCCGTACTGCGACTGGGCGGCGGCTGATCGCCGGGCCAAGCCCGAGGAAGTGGCCGCGGGCAAGGTCGCGGATCTGTTCGGCCTGGCGGCGCTCCATACCCAGAAGGTCGGCCGCGCGGGCCATGTCGATATCGAGAAAGGTGCGCCCCATCAGGAAGTTGGAAGCTTCCGCCGCAACATTCTTGGCCAGCTTGGCCAGCCGCTGGGTGGCGATGATCCCGGCAAGCCCGCGCTTGCGCCCCCGGCACATCAGGTTGGTCATGGCCGAGAGGCTCACCCGGCGGGCATCCTCGCTGACATCGCCGGCCGCGGCCGGGGCGAACAGCTGCGCCTCGTCGACCACCACCAGCGCGGGATACCATTCCTCGCGCGGGGCTTCGAACAAGGTATTGAGGAAAGCGGCAGCGCAGCGCATCTGCGCATCGACCTCAAGCCCGTCGAGCGCGAGGACCACCGAGGCGCGATGCCGGCGGATGCGGGCCGCAAGGCGCACGATCTCGTCCCCGGCATAGGCCGCGGCATCGATCACCACGTGGCCGAACGGCTCGGCCAGGGTGACGAAATCGCCCTCGGGATCGATCACGACCTGCTGGACCAGCCCGGCACTTTCTTCCAGTAGCCGGCGCAGCAGGTGCGACTTGCCCGAACCGGAATTGCCCTGGACCAGCAGGCGGGTCGCGAGCAGTTCCTCGATGTCGACGCGCACGGGGGTGCCCGCGGGATCGGTGCCGATGATGACGGAAGGATTCACCTGTCCAGCCCTCGCCCACCCGGAGCCCGGGCTCAACCTTGGGTGGGCGCTTATCCCCAATCCGGCGATGGACGGTGGCGCCAGCCCCCGCCCGGAGCTATGCTGCGGCCATGGCCGAGATCATCAACCTGCGCCTGGCGCGCAAGGCCCGCCAGCGCGCCGACAAGGCCGGCGCCGCCGCGGAAAACCGCGCCCGCTTCGGCCGGACCAGAGCCGAGCGCGCCCACACCTCGGCGGAAGCGGAGCGTCTTGCGCGGACCGTCGACGGCGCCCGGCGCGACGGCACGGACGCGGACGAGAGCTGATGCGCACCACCTTCGACAGCGCCTCCGTGCGCCTGTACCATGTCTCCGACGAGCCCGGCCTCGCCAGCGCGAGCACGCTGCTTTACGGCTCGCTCGAGGAAGCGATCCGCGTTGCGGCCGAGCAACCGGAAGAGGTTCAGGCTGGCCTGTTTATTGCTACTGACAATGATGTCATTGCATGGCTTGAGTTGCGTGAAGGCATTTAGGCGCTGATTTTCAATTTCAACTTTGCCGCTGTTTTTGAGTAAATAAAAATTAATCCGCCGTTCATCTGGAACCAATCACACTCGATTGCACTTGACGCACGATAACTTGCAGCTTTCCGCCGGGATGGTGAAAGATTGTAAAATGTGTCGTCGGGATGACTGCGCTCAGGATTATCTCTGCTAGGGGACCGTCCGGGGAGCGCAATGAAAACGGGGATGATGGCCGCCCCGGCGGCCCTGCGCGATGAAACTTGCCCTGCTCGACAAGGATGCCGACGCCCGACGGGCTCATGAAGCCCTCGCCAGCGAGGCTGGTTTTCACTGCTCATTGTTCCAGAGCGGGCGCGAACTGATGCGTTCGCTCCAGCGCGACGTGCATGACCTGTTCCTGGTTGACTGGGACCTGCCCGATATCTCCGGGCCAAACCTGCTCGAAGGGATCCGCAACCAGATCGGCCTGATCACCCCCGTGCTGCTGCTGACCGCGCCGCTCGCCCGGGTTGACCTCGTCCAGGCGCTCAACATGGGGGCGGACTATGTCCTAGCCAAACCCTGCGCGCCAGAAGTGCTGGTGGCGCAGCTGCGGGCCATGGCCCGCCGCACGACCAGTTGCGACGAGATGGCGACCGAGGCCTTTGGCAGCTTCCGCTTCGATCTCGCCCGGCGCAACCTGCTGGTGGATGGCACGCCCCTGCACCTCACCCCCAAGGAATTCACCCTCGCCCTGTTGCTGTTCCGTAACCTTAATCGGGCCGTCTCGCGCAGCTATATCCTGGAGACGGTCTGGGGCGTGGATCCCGGCCTTTCTACCCGCACCCTCGATATTCACATCTCCAAGATCCGCAGCAAGCTCGCCCTTCGGCCTGAGGGCGGCTATCGGCTGAGCCCGGTCTATGGCTTCGGCTACAAGCTCGACGAAGTCTCGGTATAGCGCCCTTTGCAAGTCGCGATGGGTGTTCCCATATTTCGGGAATGAGCGAAGCCCTGATTGTCGCCTGCCCGTCCTGCGCCACGCGCAACCGGGTGCCCGCTGCCCGGCTGGCATCGCAGCCGACCTGCGGAACCTGTCACAAGCCGCTGTTTTCCGGCCACCCGGTCGAACTGACCAGCGCCAGTTTCAGCGCCCATGCCGAGAAGAGCGACCTGCCCCTGCTGATCGATTTCTGGGCCAGCTGGTGCGGACCGTGCCGGCAGATGGCGCCGGCCTTCGCCGCGGCGGCAGCGCGGCTGGAGCCACGGGTGCGGCTGGGCAAGCTCGACACCGAGGCCGAGCAGCAGATCGCGGGGCGCTTCGGCATCCGCTCGATCCCCACTCTGGTGCTGGTCAGACACGGTCGGGAACTGGCCCGACAGTCAGGCGCAATGCCGGCAGAGGCGATCGTGCGCTGGGTCGAGAGCGCCCTTTCGTCCGGCTGATCCGCCCCTGCCGCCAGCGGCAGAACCCGGCGAATCTCCCAACCCGCCCCGGTCGCAACTGATTCGCGGAGCGAACCTGCCCTGCGGGCCCCTCGAAGTCCACTTCACCGGCACCCAAAGGACCACCATGAAACGGCTGCTTTTCAAGGGTTTTGCCGGGTTCACCACCCCCCCTGACGACGGGGGTCATTTTTCGTTTGCGATTGCGACGAGTCACCCTATATGCCCCCCTCTCGCTGCCCCATGGGGACTTCCAAACCGCAAGGCAGCTTTGTTCTGTAGTCTGGCCGAAAGGCCTATTGGGGGTCCCTTGAGTTGCACAGCTATCCTGACGCATCGGCTGTAGTTCGCGCGCTCGCGCCCGACGAACCCGTCATCATCAACCGCCCGCAGGCCGCGGCGCGTGCTGCCCGCTTCTTTGTCGAGAAGTTTCCGGGCAAGTCGCTCTATGCCGTGAAGGCCAATCCCTCGCCTGCCCTGCTGCGCGTGCTGTGGGACAGCGGCATAACCCATTACGACGTTGCCTCGATCGCCGAAGTACGCATGGTTCGCGCCACGCTGCCCGAAGCCGTGCTGTGCTTCATGCATCCGGTGAAGACCGCCGCCGCCATTGCCGAGGCCTACAAGGTCCACGGCGTGCGCACCTTCAGCCTCGATTGCCAGGAAGAACTGGACAAGATCGTTGCTGCCACTTCGGCCGAGGATGGCACGCCCGCGGCCGACCTCAGGCTCTGCGTGCGGCTGCGCGTCTCCTCGGAATATTCCGAACTGAGCCTCGCGTCCAAGTTCGGGATCGACCTGGCCGATGCCGCGCCGCTGCTCCAGGCCACGCGCCAGGTGTCGGACTGGCTGGGCATCTGCTTCCATGTCGGTTCGCAGGCGATGACCCCGTTCGCCTACGTCCAGGCGCTGGAGCGCGTGCGCGCCGCCATCGTCGATGCAGCGGTCACGGTTGACATCATCGACGTCGGCGGCGGCTTCCCCTCGATCTACCCGGGCATGGTTCCCCCGCCGCTGGAGGACTACTTCGGCGCGATCCATCGCGCGGCGGAATCGCTGCCGGTGTCTTATTCGTCCGAGCTTTGGTGCGAACCGGGCCGGGCGCTCTGCGCGGAATACAATTCGATCGTGGTTCGGGTGGAGAAGCGCCGCGGGAGCGAGCTCTACATCAACGACGGCGCCTATGGCGCCCTGTTCGATGCCGCGCACCTCGGCTGGCGGTTCCCAGTCAAGAGCCTCAGTTCTGGCGACGGGGCGGACGAGGATTTCGCCTTCTACGGCCCCACCTGTGACGATGGGGACTACATGAAGGGTCCCTTCGCCCTCCCCGCCGATATCGCCGCGGGCGATTTCGTCGAGATCGGCATGCTCGGCGCCTACGGCGCAGCGATGAAGACGGCGTTCAACGGCTTCGATGCGGTCGCCACGGTCGAAGTCACCGACGAACCGATGGCCAGCCAGTATCGCGGCGATCGCCGCGATCCGCGTACGTCCGACAACGTCGTCTCGCTGCGCTAGGCGCCTACCGTCCAATCCCCTGCCGCGTCCTTGCCCGGGCATGGACGGGCAGGAGCCGTTCAGCACGCAAGCTCTTGCTAACTTTCGTTAGACGTGTCCAAACGGTAATATCTTCTCAAGGCTGGCAAAATCTTGGGAAGCCTACCGGGGTTGCGACGGTTCGGCAGCCCCCAACCTACCAGCCCCAGGTTCCAACTGCCGAACCGTCAACCTCACCCATCACCGAACAGGTACGGCGCCGTCCCCGCACGCTGGTCGTCGGGCACCAGCACGCGACCGATCGGCGGCTGGGCGCGAGCCGTGCAGGCGGCACGCTGGCACAGCCGGCACCCGCTGCCGATGAGCGAGGCTGCAGCCGTAGCCGGCTCCACCCCGCGCGCATAGGCAAGGCGCGGCGCATGGTCCGCCGCGCAGGCCAGCGCCACGGCGCGCATCACGCGCGGTGCGGCCGCAGTCCGCGCCTCGCCTCCTACGCTGCGCGCGATCGACAAGAAGCGCTGCCCGTCCGGTACCTCCAGCCATTGCGTGAGCACTTCGCCCGGCCGGCGGAAGGTGTCGTGAACCGACCACAGCGGGCATCCCCCGGCCTGGTGGGCGAAAGGAAAGCCCGCTCCATCGAGCCGCTTGGAAACATTGCCCGCCGCGTCCACCCGCAGGAAAAAGAACGGCACGCCCTCCTGCCCCGGGCGTCCCAGCGTGGTCAGGCGATGCGCCACCTGCTCGAAACTCGCGCCAAACAGTCCGCCCAACGCGGCGATGTCATAGCCACGCGCCTCGGCTGCGCGATGGAAGCGGTCGTAGGGCATGATCAAGGCGCCCGCGGCATAGGCGGCAAGATTGCGCCGGGCCAGGGCCCGCGCCGAACGGTCCGCCAGGGCAGCGGTGCGCTCGGTCGTGTTGATCTCTTCGCGCAGCGCGCTCCAGGCGACATGCACTGCGATCTGGAACTTGCGGGTGGGCATGTTGAGCGTGTCGTCGATCAGCACCTGCTGGTTGTGCCGATCGAACCGTCGCACCGACTCTACCAGCACTTCGGGCGGAACGAACCGGACGCGCACGCCCTTGCGCCGGCGCAGCCATTCCTCGGTCGTCCCGTCCTCGGCGATTTCCCCGGCCAGCTCCTCGGCCCTGGCATCCAGCGCAGGGAAGTGGTTGCGGTGGGCCGCAAAGAAGCCCTGGACCGCGCGCACCGGATCGAGTCCCCCCGGCCCCTCCCCGTCCCGGCCGAGTTGCTGGTCGGCCAAGGCCTGCTGCTCGCGCAAGTAGGCGCCGTGGAGCCGCAGCAACACCTCTGTAACGCCAGGGAACGAGTTGGCTAGGTCGGCGATCTCCAGTGCCGGCAGGTCGATATCGGCCAGCAGCGGATCGCGCAGGATCTCACCTACCCGCCGTGCGTCGTCGGCCGCATCCGACGTCGCCAGCTCACTGATGTCGAGCCGGTAGGTTCGCGCCAGTCGCAGGAGCAGGTCGGCGGTAACCGGTCGCTGGTTGCGCTCGATCAGGGCGACATAGGAAGGCGAAATATCGAGATCGCCGGCCATGGCCTGCTGGGTGAGTCCCAGCTCACGGCGCAGCCGCCGCAACCGGGGGCCGAGATAGAGTGGTTTGTTTTGCCTCATGGGTTGACCTGCACAGAGGGTGAGTTGCCTGCGATTGTCATAGCTGCACAACTTTACAAAGAATACCTGTAAAGTTTGACAAGTGCACCACAACGAGCCTGCCGATCTGCGGGGTCGGTCGTTAACCGGTCGCCATCCAGCTCTCCGCAGACAGAGGAATATACCCGTGTCCTACTCGCAAGCCATTGCCGCCGCGAATCACGCGATCACGCCCAACCAGACCTGGCGCGGCATCGACGCCGCCAATGTCGCGCGCATGCGTCTCCAGAACCGCTTCCAGACCGGGCTCGACATTGCCCGCTACACGGCAAAGATCATGCGCGCGGACATGGCGGCCTACGATGCCGACCCGGCGAACTACACCCAGTCGCTCGGCTGCTGGCACGGGTTCATCGGGCAGCAGAAGATGATTTCCATCAAGAAGCACTTCGGTTCGACGAAAGGGCGTTACCTGTACCTGTCGGGCTGGATGGTCGCTGCACTGCGCAGCGAGTTCGGCCCGCTCCCCGACCAGTCGATGCACGAGAAGACCAGCGTGCCCGCGCTGATCGAAGAACTCTACACCTTCCTTCGCCAGGCTGACGCGCGCGAGCTGGGCGGCCTGTTCCGCGATCTCGACGCCGCCAAGGCGGCCGGCGATGCCGTCGGCATCCACAGGCTGCTCAGCAAGATCGATGCCTTCCAGACCCACGTCGTGCCGATCATCGCCGATATTGACGCCGGCTTCGGCAATGCGGAAGCCACCTACCTGCTCGCGAAGAAGTTCATCGAGGCGGGCGCCTGCTGCATCCAGATCGAGAACCAGGTTTCGGACGAGAAGCAGTGCGGCCACCAGGACGGCAAGGTCACCGTTCCGCATGAGGACTTCCTCGCGAAGATCCGCGCCGTCCGCTATGCGTTCATGGAACTGGGCGTTGATGATGGCGTCATCGTCGCCCGCACCGACTCGCTCGGCGCCGGCCTCACCAAGCAGATCGCCTTCGTTCGCGAGAAGGGCGACATCGGCGACCAGTACAACGCCTTCCTCGATTGTGAGGAAGTCGATGCCAGCCAGCTTGGCCACGGCGACGTGCTGATCAGCCGCGACGGCAAGCTGATGCGTCCGAAGCGCCTGCCCTCCAACCTGTTCCAGTTCCGCGCCGGAACTGGCGAGGACCGCTGCGTGCTGGATTGCATCACCAGCCTCCAGAACGGCGCCGACCTGCTGTGGATCGAGACCGAGAAGCCGCACATCGGCCAGATCGGCGGCATGGTCAGCCGTATCCGCGAGGTCATCCCCAAT
>DASTGC010000103.1:0-2679 GCA_035719485.1 Novosphingobium sp. | reverse complement strand
CCCACTCACTGGCCGGCATCGAACTGCTTGTCAGGAGGGGCAACCACTGGCTTTGCGTGTCCGACCAGATATAGGCGCCGGAAAGGTCGCAGCGGATGACCTTGGTGCCGTCGCGCGCGATGTCGAGGCCGGTGACCCAGCCGCCGGCACCAATGCAAAGCTGCTTCCACGAAAAGGTCGTTCCGGTCGTCGTGGTGACCGGGACCTGCTTCGTTGTCGGCCGCTTTGCGGCAGTGGCCGAACTGTCCTGGGCACTGGATGATCCGCACCCAGACAGGACGAGGGTGCTGGCTCCGAAGGCCAGGGAGCGGGTGAGAAGAACTCGGCGAGAAAGGGCGTTTGACATGGGAGGAAGGTGCGTTCGTTAGCTTAACCTCGGGTAAACAGGCCAATCGACTCGTCGCATAAATGACTCAAAAAAAGAGAAAAGTCCGTCAAACGTGGTTCCGGAGCGTTGAATTGAGCTTTGTGGCGGGAACCAATCGGACTCGGTGCAACGCCGCGCACTTCACGGGATCGGCCCGTCGGCATCGGATCGCAGCAGCCGGTGGCCGGCGTCGGCTTGCAACAGGGACCCGGTGCGGGCAGCAAGGCTGCCCCGTTCATCTGCGGCCAGCCGGACTGCAGCCGGCGCATCAGCCCTGATGGGTGAGGGCGGGATGACGGTCTGCGGGTTCGGCATGCCAGGCACCCTGCCGGTGCGCTCATCAACCAGCGTTGCTGCCGCATGCATAAGCGCGCCAGGCGGCGCAGTGTCGGCAAGAATGTGGCCATTGAACGCGCGGCGGCTGCCCGCCGCGCCGGCTAAAGTATAGAAGATGTGATTGCCGAGGACCGCCAGCTTGTCGAGCGAGGGTGCCCAATAGGGGACGACGGCGCGCGTATGGTAGTGGGTGGACATGCCGACGCGGGGCTCCACAGTCCCGGACAGGGCCGCATCGGCCACGGCGAGGGCCTGCTTCCATCCTGCCGGCGAGGGCGACTGGGCGAGGCGGCCGTCGCAAGTGAAGGTGAATTGGCATCCGGTCGGCAGGTTGGCACCCTGGTAGACCACTCCGCAGATCGATTTGGGGTAAGCCGGGTGGCGCACGCGGTTGAGCACCACCTGGGCTACCCCCAGTTCGCCCCGCCAGCCTTCGCCGGCGGCTTCATAGTAGACTGCTGTCGCCAGGCACCGTCGCGCGGTCTCGCGCGCCATGCTGTCCCAGGCGGTCGGAATGGTGACCGGCGGCGCCGTCTGCAGGGCGCGGTCGGCCAGGGGGCGCTCGTCGTTGAGGGCTTCCGCCTGCTCTGGCGGGATCGGCAGGAACCTGTTGGGTGCTGCGGCGATTGGAGGGATGAGGGCTGAGGGCGCTGCCGCAGGCGCACGCGCCGCAACCACATGCGACCAGCCATGTGGAACCTTTTGCGGCGTCAGCAATTCAACTCCAATGACGCACAGTCCGGCCGTCGCCAGGATCACGACGGCCAGCAGCTTGCGTGGGAGGAACCGGATCAGTGCCAAGGATTTACGTCTCGTCGCAAGTGGCATGCGGCCAACAACGCTTTGGGGGCCGTTCGGGTCCCCGGCGCGGCTGACGTGCCATGAGCAGCAAGCCGCTGGCGCTATCCATCGGGCAACCGGGCCGAGCCGCCGTGACTGATTTGAGGCCGCGCCCGCAACGCTTGATGGGCTTGCCTGACCTCGTTCTCCTGGCCGGCTGCATTGCTATTGCCGTGCCCACGCTGGTGCGTGTCGCGCTGGAAGGCTGGTCGAGCGAGCAGGGCGCGCACGGCCCAATCGTGTTCGTTACCGGGCTCTGGCTGATCTGGCGCGCCTGGCCTCGCGCGGCCGAAGTGGCGCGGCGCGGTCGCAGCGGCGTCGTTTCCATCTTGGTCGCACTCCTGCTCCCCGCCTGGTTCCTCGCCAGGATTACCGCCGTGATCCAGCTTGAGGGATTTCTCGCCTATGGCCTCGTGCTGACCGCCGCCTATGCGCGGTTTGGCGGGGCGGCGCTGCGGCGGCTGCTGTTCCCCCTGTTCTACCTCGCGTTCACTTTTCCCATGCCGAATACGGTGGTCGACGCCGTGACCCTGCCGATGAAGATCGGCATCTCGCATTTCAGCGCCTGGTTCCTTGCGCTGTTTGGCTATCCTGTCGGCGGGCAGGGGGTCATGCTCCAGATCGGCCAGTACCAGCTGCTGGTGGCGGCGGCCTGCGCCGGCCTCAATTCCATCGTGTCGCTGAGCGCGCTGTCGCTGCTCTACGTGCACCTGCGCTATGGCGACCGGCTGGGCCTGGCCATCGTCTTCGCCGCGCTGATCGTGCCCATCGCCTTGCTGGCCAACTTCGTCCGGGTGCTCCTCCTCCTCCTGCTGACCTACCATTTCGGCGAATCCGTCGCCCAGGGATACATGCACACTTTCGCCGGACTGGTGATGTTCTCGGTCGCACTGGTCGCGCTCGGGTGCTGTGACCTCTTGCTGCAACGGTTCGCACGGCGCGGCCAGCGCTCGTTCGCGGCGGCTTCGGCATGATGGGCCGGCGCGACATGCTGATTGGCGGGATTTATCTCGCCGCGGCGGGTGCGGCTTTCGCGCGCCTGCCCTATCGCCGCCGTCCCCGGTTACCGGGTGGGGCCCTGGAGAAGATGGTACCCAATCAGGTCGGGGCCTGGCGTTATGCCTCTAACGAGGGCG
>DASTGC010000102.1:0-5943 GCA_035719485.1 Novosphingobium sp. | reverse complement strand
GGTTCATGGGTGACACGGGTGACACGGTGTCACCCACCCGAAATCACGGTTTATTCCTGCTTTTCCAATGCCTTGCGCCGAAAAGTGCATGGGTGACACTTTTCCAACGCAATTCACTTTCCAGCTATCAAAGAGCGCGCGGACGCACCGCCCGCTGCGAAGGGATGACAGGTCTCGCGCATGTAGGACAGCGCAATTTCGCGCCCGATCAGACCACTGCGAACAGTACGGCCACCCCGGTCATCACTGCCGTGCTGACCCAGCCCCAGAAGGCGAGCCCCCGTCCAATCACCAGCTTGCCCATGACCTTGGGATTGCGCGCGATCAGCATGGTGACGATCATCAGCGGCGGCGCCAGCAGGCCGTTGACGACTGCGGCCCAGTAGAGCGCCTTCATCGGGTTGATCGCCATGAAGTTCATCGCCACTCCGGCCATGGTCGCCACGGCGATCACCGCGTAGAACGCCTTGGCCTCGCGCGGGCGCTGGTTGAGGCCTTCGCGCCAGCCGAACATTTCGGCCACGGCATAGGCCGCCGAGCCCGCGAGCACCGGCACGGCAAGCAGCCCGGTGCTGACGATACCCACCGCGAACAGGGCGAAAGCCAATTCTCCAGCGAGCGGGCGCAGCGCCGAGGCGGCTTCGACGGCGCTGTCGATCTGGGTGATCCCGGCCTTGTGCAGCGTTGCCGCCGTAGCGATGACGATGACGATCGCGGTTAGGTTCGAAAATGCCATGCCGACCAGCGTATCCACCCGGATACGGCGCAGTTCCGGCCCGGCGGTGCGCGGGCTGACCATTAGCGGCTTCACGTGGCGGCGGTGCTGCTCCTCCACCTCCTGGCCCGATTGCCAGAAGAACAGGTAGGGGCTGATCGTCGTCCCGAGCACCGCGACCAGCGCCGTCACGTGGTCGTTGTTGAACGTAAAGTGCGGAACCAGCGTACCCTTGAGGGCCGCGTACCAGTCGACCTCCGCCAGCAGGACCACGGCGAAATAGGAGAACAGCGAAAGCGTCGCCCACTTGAGGACGGCGGCGTAGCGCCCGTATGAGACGAATACCTCGAGCAGGATGCTGACGACGCCGAAGATGATCGTCGCAGTCAGCGCCGGCGCCGGCACGATCAGGGCCACGGCTGCGCCCATTGCCCCGAGATCCGCCCCGAGGTTGATCACGTTGGCCACGAGCAGCAAAAGGACCACGATCCGCAGCAATGCGCGCGGATAGTGCTCCTTGAGGTTCTGGGCGATCCCGCGCCCCGTCCCCGCGCCGATCCGCGCGCAAATCTCCTGGATTGATGCCATCAGCGGCAGGCTGAACAACAGCGCCCATGGCTGGGTATAGCCGAACTGGGCGCCGACCTGGCTGTAGGTGCCGATCCCGCTGGGATCGTCGTCCGCGGCGCCGGTCACCAGTCCCGGCCCGAGTACGGAATACCAGGGCCGGGGTTCGTTGGCGCGTTGCTTCGGATCGGTCATGCGGAGCTTTCGTCAGACACAGGCGAGGCGTTGAGCGCGTTGAGCGCGACGTGGACCCGGGTTTCGATTTCCGCCCGCTCCAGCCCCGGGGGGATCGGCGCTCCGAAACGCACGGTTATCGTTCCCTTACGCTTTATCGTGCGGTGGTAGAGCGGCCCTGAATTCACGGCCGCAGGAATCACCGGCAATCCGAGCAGCTTATAGAGCCCGGCGAAGCCCGATTGCAGCCGCGGAGCCGAATCATGTGGAACGCGCGTACCTTCCGGGAAGATCGCCAGCGGGCGCCCTTCGGCTACCCGAAGGCGCGCCTGCGAAACCATTGCCCGCAAGGCCTTGGCGCCCTGGTCGCGCTCGACCGCAATCAGGCCATACCGGTAACCCGCCCGGCCCCAGACCGGGATGCGCATCAGCTCGATCTTGGCGAAGACGGCCGGCATCGGCAGCAGCACCGGCAGGTCGATCGCCTCGAAGAAGCTTTCGTGCTTCATTGCCACGAGCACCGGACCATGGGGTACCTCGCCTTCGATCCTCACGCGAATCCCGAGCACGCAGGTAACGCACCAGCGGTGCCAGCGTGCCCACCACATGACGGAGCGAATAAAGGTTCGGCCGGGCAGCAGGAGCTGTACAGCGATCAGGCTCAGGACGAGCACGGTCCCAAGGTAGAACAGCGCGTAGAAGGCAATGCTGCGCACGAAATCAGCCGGCGTAGCCCGCCCCCCGTGCACCTTCTTGTCGCTCACAGGCCGATCAGCCGCTGGACCTGCCGCGCCAACAGCTTGTGGTATTCCAGAAACAGGACGTAAAACGACGGCCGCGTGGGGACCGCATCCTCAATCACGGTCAGCCCGGACGGTGCGACTTGCCCGAGATCGAGCGCGGCGCGGCGCATGTGCCAGTCGCTCGTCACGAGGCGCACGGACGAAATTCGGTGAGCCGCGATCCAATCAGCCGATTCGCGCGCATTGCTGCGGGTATCGACGGATTCATAGCCCAGCGTGACGCAGCACCGCAGCAGGTGCATCGGCAGCTTGTACTGCGCGGCGAATTCCGCCGGGCGAACCTCGCGGTCCACGCCCGATACAAGCATGCGCGGAGCGAGCCTTGCATTCAGCACCTCGATCCCGCGACCGATCCGCCCCCCGGATCCGGTCAGCACGACCACGGCGTCGGTCCGCACGGGGCCGGCGGGCGCCGGGAGGAAGATGCCGAACCACAGGAACCCGATCAGGTATAGAAGCAGCAGCGTCGAGGCGATCCGACCGATCACAGCATGCCTTTCAGCGCACCGATGACCGTCCAGCGCGCGGTCACGGTAGCCAGCACGACGGCGGCTGCCGGCACCAGGACCAGCATCGCCCAGTCGCTCACGGAGAGCACCCCGCCGGTGATGATCCCCGCCTGCAAGGCAGCGAAGCTGCGTCCCAGCAAAAGAATGACAACAAGTGCCGCCCCACTACCCGCCAGCGCCCCGCCGATCGCGTCGCGCGCGATGGACCGCTGGAAGATGCGCGCAATCTGGGCATCGGTGCCGCCCAGCAAATGGACGATCTCAATCGTCGCCCGGTTGTTGCCGAGCGCAGTGCGGGCGGCCAGGAGCACGGCGGCACCCGTGGCCAGCGCGAGAAAGACGATCAGCGCAAGCGAAAGCCACTGGAGTGAGGCGATGGCACCGAACACCGGTGCGAGCCAGGTCGACTGCGCATCGACGCGGGCCCCGGGCGCGGTCTGCCGCAGCGCCGCCTGGAGCTGGGCGAGCCGGTCCGCCGAAAGCCTCCCGGCCACCTGCGCATCGATCAGCGCGGGCACCGGCACCGCACCACCCTCGGTAACGCCGGCGCTTCCGCCCGCAGAGCCCAGCCACGGCTCGACCAGGGCGTCCAGTTCGGTCTGGGGCACCAGCTGGGCTCCGGTCACCCCGGGCATCCCCGCCATGGCTGCCAGTGCCGATCGGGCCTGACGATCCCGCTCTTCCGGGCGGGCCTCGACGATCTGCACGGTAATCCCGCCTGACAGTTCGCTCGCGGCGGCCCGGCCGGTGTTGCGCAGGGCAAGGCCACCCGCCGCGGCGATCACCATCAGCGCCACCATGATGGCGATCACCCAAGGGATCGGACCCGACAGGCGCGACTGCGGGACGATATCGGCCTGTTGCCCCTCGCCCCCGAGATGGCGCGCAAACAGGTCAGTCAGGCGGAGGGCGCGCGGTTCGCTCATCGGGCGCCTCCCGGTACGCTGGGGCGCGGCGGGTAGCGCAGAGCGCCTGTCGGATCGGCGAGACGGCCCTTGTCGAGCCGCATGATCAGGCTGTCCGGAACCTTGCGCAAGAGGTGAACGTCGTGGGTGGCGACGACGACCGTGGTGCCCAGCCGGTTGAGTGCTTCGAACAAGCGCAGGAGCTTGATTGCCATGTCGGGATCGACGTTGCCGGTCGGCTCGTCAGCCACCAGCAGGTCGGGCCGTCCGATCACGGCCCGCGCGATCGCCACGCGCTGCTGCTCGCCGCCCGACAGTGTCGCCGGTCGCGCCGCCATGCGGTCGGCGAGGCCCACCCATTCGAGCATGTCGGTCACCGGCCCCGCCAGTTCGCGCTCGCTCACCCCGGCCACCCGGAGGGGAAGGGCCACGTTGTCATAGGCCGAGAGGTGCGGCACCAGCCGAAAATCCTGAAACACGACTCCCAGCCGCCGCCGCAGCATGGGCAGCATCTCTCTCGGCGTGGTAATCGCGTCGCTGCCGAACATCCGGATCGCCCCGCGCGACGGGCGCTGCGCCAGGTACAGCAACTTGAGCAGGCTGGTCTTGCCCGCGCCGCTGGCCCCGGTCAGGAAATAGAAGCTGCCCGGAAACAGCGTGAACGAAACGTCGCTGAGCACCTCGCGGTCAGTGCCGTAGCGCAAGCCGACATTGTCGAACTGCACGATTTCGGTGGCGGGAGCCTGAGCCCGGGCAGCACCATCAAGCTCGGACATCGGGAAGCCTCGCACGCGCGATCATCCGGACCGCGCCAGTCCATCCCCCACCGCAGCGCCCAGCCCCGCACCGCCGGCCCCGGCCTTTGCCGGAATTGACCCGAATTCGATCCACCCGGCACCTATAGACAGCAATCGGTGTGGAAAAAAGGGGCGGTGCGGCCAAGTCGTCGCCTGACGGCCTTGTCCGCCGCACCGGGCGCGGGCAATACCATCCGGGATGATCATCGCCTGCCCTTCCTGCGCCACCCGCTATGTCGTGCCGGACAGCGCCATCGGCATAGACGGGCGCACCGTTCGCTGCGCCAAGTGCCGGCAAAGCTGGTTCCAGGCGGGACCAGAGCACCCCATCGCTCCGCCCCCGCCACCGCCCGCCGCGCCACCGGCAGCTCAGCGCGAGCCGGAACCGCCCACCGCCAGGCCAACGGCAGCCCCGGAGGCAGAGCCGGCCGCAACCGCAGCCACGCCCGCTGCGCCCCCGGAAGCCGCCGATGAAGCGGATGTGCAGAGCCCGCCACCACCGTCCCCCCCCGTTCATCCGGCACGGCCCGCGACCGTCTATTCCGACGAGGATACGGCCCGCATCTTCGCATCGACCACCTCGAGCTTCGCGCACGAGCCGCCATTTCGCCGCCGGCGCAATCCCCTGCGGATGTACACCATGGCCGCAGCCCTGTTCGCGATCGTGACGATCGGCGCCACGGTGGCGGTGGCGATCTATGGCTTGCCGGAGTGGGCGCCCCTCTCCCGGCGGACCTTTGCGGAAGCCCAGCCAGATCTCGTACTGGAGTTTCCGCCCAACCGGCAGGACCGGCGGACCCTGCCCAATGGCACCGAATTCTTCGGCGCCAGCGGCAAGGTCACCAACGTCGGGCGGGAGCGGCGGACGGTCCCTTCCATCCTGATCCTGCTACGCGATGAGCACAATCGCATCGTCTATTCCTGGGAAGTGACCCCGCCCAAGCGCCAGCTTGCCCCGGGTGAATCCGTCACAATCAACGAGGCGGTAACCGACGTGCCGCGCACTGCGCGGGTCGCGGAAATCGGTTGGAAACCCGGCTGACGGTGTGCGCATCGTGCCGGCAAGGGCACGGCAAGCGCGATCCCGCATATCCGCGCTTGCACCGCCACAGGCCATTTGCTAGGGGCGCGCTCCTACCCCCCGGGGCGCCTTCCAAGCGGAGCGAGGCCCTGTCGATTTAGCGGTCGTGGCGGAATTGGTAGACGCGCAACGTTGAGGTCGTTGTGGGCGAAAGCCCGTGGAAGTTCGAGTCTTCTCGACCGCACCATTACCTGAAAATCGCGCCATAAGTGGCGGCCGGACTTGCTGGCCGCAAGAGAGTGTCGGTAGAGTGCCGCCGAATTCGGGGCGGCCTGCTTCGAATTTTCTATGAGGCTGGCGTTCCTTTGGCCGAAGATCTTCGTACCCAAGCACTGGAATACCACCGCCTCCCGACGGCCGGGAAGCTGGCGGTCACGCCTACCAAGCCGCTG
>DASTGC010000101.1:0-2235 GCA_035719485.1 Novosphingobium sp. | reverse complement strand
CGCGCCAGGACCACGAAGCGGGTGGTGTTGTCGGATGAATCCTCGACATGTTCGGCCACCACCTCGAGCCCATAGAGCTCGGCGGCGATCTTTGGCGCGATCGCCGCGGCCGTGGGGTCGCCCTGCTCCTTGATGAAGGCAGCGGCGCCGGCGGTGTCGGCGTAGGCCATCGGCACGATTCCCCGTTCGCGCAGGAAATGGCGCGACTGACCCAGCGCCTGCGGGTGCGACCAGGCCACCGCGAAGGGCCCCTTCGCGCCCGGCAGGGCCATCAGGTCGTGATGAATCGCCAGGAAGTGCTCGGCCACGATCGACAGGCCGGATTCGGGCAGCAGGAAGTGAATGTCGGCGACACGACCGTGCTGCGAGTTCTCGATCGGGATGATCGCCCGCGCAGCGCGCCCTTCCTTCACCGCATCAAGCGCGTCCTCGAACGAGAAGCACGGCAGGGCGAGGCAATCCGACGCATATTCCAGCGCGGCGCGGTGCGAGTTGGCGCCCGGCGCGCCCTGGAACGCGATCGCGCGGGCCGGATCGGCGGCAGCCGCGGCGGCCAGCTTGGCGACAAGATCTTCGGCAGGTTGCGGATAACTGTGCATGGATTGGCGCTTAAGGCGGGGCGGGGCGCCCGGGCAAGTGCAAACGTGCGGCACTTCGGTACGACTTTCCCGGTAATTGGCAATGCAATCACCCTTGCGCGGCGGCGCGTCGCTGACTAGAGCGCCTGCCAAACGCCAACCTTCCGGGGCATTCATGCAAGACCGTAACAACACCTTCGCTGGCTGGGCTCTGTTTTCCGGGATCGTGGCCCTGGGCCTAGGCAGCCTGTCGGCGCACTATTTCCTGGCCGACAAGCAGGAACGCCCTGAAAAGATGGGCTACGAGATCGAGGGCGTGGTCTCGAGCGAGGGTGGTGGCGCCTCGGCCGAGGAAGGGATCGAGGCTCGCCTGGCCAAGGGCGATCCGGCCAAGGGCGAGGCCGTGTTCAAGAAGTGTCAGTCGTGCCACACGGCCACCCAGGGCGGGGCCAATGGCATCGGTCCGAATCTCTACGCGGTGGTGGGCGATGCGGTGGCCGCTGGCCGCGGCGGCTTTGCCTTCTCCGACGATCTCAAGAAGCACGGCGGCAAGTGGGATTTCGCCACGCTTGACCAGTGGCTGAAGAATCCCAAGGCCTTCGCGGCCGGAACCAAGATGACCTTCGCCGGCCTGTCCGACGCGCAGGAACGCGCCAACGTGATCCTTTACCTGAACGCGCAGGGCTCGAACCTGCCGCTGCCGGCGGTGCCCGCCGCGCCGGCGGGTGGCGCCGCCGCGGCTGCCGCTCCCGCCGGGATCGACGGAGCGCTGGCCACGGCCGACCCCAAGAAGGGCGAAGCGAGCTTCAAGAAGTGCATGTCGTGCCACACCATCAACCAGGGCGGTGCCAATGGCATCGGTCCGAACCTGTTCGGCATCGCCGGCGACAAGGTGGCCGAGGGCCGCGGTGGCTTTGCCTTCTCGGATGACCTCAAGAAGCACGGCGGCACCTGGGATGCGGCCACGCTCGACCAGTGGCTGAAGAGCCCCAAGGCCTTTGCCGCCGGCACCAAGATGACCTTCGCCGGCCTGCCCGACCAGCAGGAGCGCGCCAACGTCATCGCCTATCTCAACAGCCAGGGCGGCAAGCTGACCCTGCCCGCGGCCGGCGCCGCGGCGGCTCCGGCCAAGAAGTAAACCGCGCTCTGGCGCTGGTTCGAAGGGCGGGGCCGCGGCTCCGCCCTTTTCGTTCGGGTTGGCGCGACGGCTGAACGGAAGGACCGTGCCTCGACAGGCTCAGCGTTGACGGGGAAATGGGGTTCCCATGCCGATCCCTCTGCCCTGAAGCTGGTCGAAGGGCCGCACTGGTCCTTTGGGCGGCGCGGCCAGGGAACTCCGGGCCTGGCCGAGCGCTTATCAGGGTCGCAAGGGGACGGCCTCGTGGCAGCAACCTATCCCGAACGCGTTATCGCCGCGCTGATCTCGGCGCTGATCCTGCTGGGGTTGGTTGCGATGCTGGTGATCGGGCTGGCGCCGCCGGCCTTTCGGACCCGGCTGGGCCAGACGCTGACCGCTTTCGCGGTTCGCCCGCCGGCGCCGGAGCACGCCGTCCGCGTGCGTGCCCGTTCCGCCAGAGCAGTGCGGTCCCCCGGCGGGGGCGGATCTCCGGTCCGGGCGCCCCGCGCCTTGCCCGCCCAGGCAGCGCCGCCCGCTGCG
>DASTGC010000100.1:0-4698 GCA_035719485.1 Novosphingobium sp. | reverse complement strand
AGTTCGTCCATGCCTTCCTTGCCCGCGCCGGAGACCGACTGGTAGGTCGCCACGACCACGCGCTTGATCGTCGCCTTGTCGTGCAGGGGCTTGAGCGCCACGACCATCTGCGCGGTCGAGCAGTTGGGATTGGCGATGATGTTGCGGGCCTTGTAGCCGTCGATCGCGTCCGGGTTCACTTCCGGCACGATCAGCGGCACGTCCGGGTCCATTCGGTAGAGCGACGAATTGTCGATCACCACGCAGCCCGCTGCGGCAGCCTTGGGCGCATAGATCTTGGTCGGACCCGAACCCGCCGAAAACAGCGCAATGTCCCAGCCGGTGAAGTCGAAATGCTCGATGTTCCTGACCTTGAGCATCTGCCCGGTCTCGCCGAACTCGATCTCGTTGCCGGTCGACCGGGGCGAGGCGACGGCGGCGATCTCGTCGATCGGGAAGCTGCGCTCGGCGAGGATGTTGAGCATCTCGCGGCCGACGTTTCCCGTCGCACCCACGACTACTACGCGGTAACCCATGTAACTTGCTCCTGCGCGCCGCCGCTGCGGCGCCTATCATCGATGGATAAGGAAAAGGGCGCCCCGGCTCTGCCAGGGCGCCCTCACGGTGTTTGGTCCGTATCCGGCTAGGGCTTCAGCCCTCCCTGGTCACCCCTCGGCGCGGGTGTCGCGGCGTTCCGCAATACGCGCGCGTTTGCCGGTGCGGCCGCGCAGGTAGTAGAGCTTCGCACGACGCACGACGCCCCGGCGGACGACGGTAATCGAATCGATGTTGGGCGAGTAGAGCGGGAACACGCGCTCCACGCCTTCGCCGAACGAGATCTTGCGCACGGTGAAGTTTGAGTTGAAGCCGCGGTTCGACCGCGCGATGCACACGCCTTCATAGGCCTGCACGCGGGTCCGGTCGCCTTCGATGACCTTCACGCCGACGCGGACGGTGTCGCCCGGACGGAAGGTCGGGATATCCTTGTTGGCGCGAGCGATTTCCTCGGCCTCGATCTGCTGGATCAGGTTCACTGGTCCAAGTCCTTCATTTCACGCCGCGCGCCAGAGGCAGACTGGACCCGAGCGCCCTCATGGCGCTCCCAAAGATCCGGCCTGCGTAACCGTGTATCGATCTCCGACTGGGCTCTCCGCCAAGCCGCGATCTTCGCATGATCCCCCGATCGCAGCACTTCAGGGATCGTGCGCCCTTCCCACTCAGTGGGCCGGGTATAGTGGGGATATTCAAGGAGGCCGTTCTCGAACGACTCCTCGGCCCCACTGGAAGCCGCGCCCATTACGCCGGGAAGCAGGCGAATGCAAGCATCGAGCAGCATCAGCGCCGCCGGCTCCCCGCCGGAGAGGACGATGTCGCCGATGGAGACCTCCTCGACATCGCGCGCGGCGAAGATGCGCTCGTCGAAACCCTCGAAGCGGCCGCACAGGACGATGACGCCGGGGCCAGCGGCGAGTTCGCGCACGCGGGCCTGGGTTAGCGGCCTGCCGCGGGGGGTCATGGCGATGACGGGGGCTGCGGGATTGAGCGTACGCGCATGGTCAATGGCCTTGGCCAGCACATCCACCCGCAGCACCATCCCCGCCCCGCCGCCCGCCGGTGTATCGTCCACCGTGCGGTGCTTGTCGGCGGCGAAGTCGCGGATCTGGACCGCTTCCAGATCCCACGTCCCCTCCTCCCGCGCCCGCCCGGCGAGGCTCACGCCGAGCGGCCCGGGGAACATCTCCGGGTAGAGGGTGAGGACGGTGGCGTGGAAGGTCATAATCAGTCGAAAACTTCCGCGGAGCTCGTTCTCACCACCCGCCGCGCTACCAGCCATGCCACGGGACCGGCCATTGCGAGGGTGAGTAGGTTCTGATCAATGAAGGGCACAAGAAATTCATCGGGGGACATCGACAGCAGAACCACGCCCGATGAGGGAAGCACGGCAATGACCACGAGAATGACCGCCGGAGCGAGAGCAGCAATCATACCCAGGCATGTCCGAGCTAGGACAGTTGAACCCGAAGCCCATTTGTTCAAGCCCATCACGAACAATGCGGCCCACAGCGCGCTGACAATGCTGAACAGGACCGTGGCCATCAAACCGTCCAGTTCTCGACCATCAGTCCCGGCACATCCGCAAAATCCGTCTCGTTGTCCGTCACGACGATCAGCCCTTGAGACAACGCGTGTGCCGCAATCAGCCGGTCATAACTTGCTCGTTTGAAGGCAATTTGCGCGTATGCTCGGGCGGCAGCCTCATCGAAGGGCAGCACGGGAATTTCCTCGGCCATGATCGCCAAACGATCCAAGGGTGGCGGTTTACCTCGCTCCGAACCGTGAACGACCTCCGCGAACACGATGGCTGAAGTCACCAGATCGCCAGCGTCGCAGGTTGCTGCCCTGGCGATGACGGCATCATTTGCATCAAGGCCGATTGCAATCAGGACGTTGCTGTCGAGCAGGTACTTCATTTGCCGGGCAGGTGCTTCGCACGCCATTCCGGGTCATCCCAGAGCAATGGCCGCTCATCGAACACTCTGTCTTCCGGCTTGATCCGCCTGAGGCCAGACCCGATTGCACAGCCGCGCACCTTCTGGATGTTGAATTTGGGCTTGCTCTTGGGCTTCGGGTGCAGGACCAAGTCGCCGTTCTTTTCCTCGACCGTCCATTCGCGATCAGGCTCAACTCCGAGCGCCGCCGGAATCCGGATGGCAACCGAGTTGCCCGACTTGAAGCTCTTGGCGGTGTATTCCTGACCCATCACGGCCTCCGTATATACGCAGCGTATATACTACTCCGCCCACGCCGCTTCAATCACGATCTTCTCGCCCCACTCGGGCACGGCCTCAGGGCGCATGGGGACCATGAAGGTCTTGCCGTTCTCCCGCCGCACTTCCAGCACATCCCCCGCGCCGAAGTTCTCGACCGCTATGCAAGTGCCAAGCAGGTCGCCTGCAGTGCTGATGCAGTCCAGCCCGATGAGGTCGGCGTGGTAGTATTCGCCCTCGGCCAGCGGCGGCATTTCCGAGCGCCTGACCGTCAGCAGGGTGCCGCGCAGGGCTTCGGCGGCGTTGCGGTCGGTCACCTCGGCGAAGCGGGCGACGGCGCCGCCCTTGCCGTCTTCACGCAGTTTCTGAACTGTCAGCGCAGAATCATTGAAGGCGCGGTATCGCCTGAGCGATTCCACGCCTTCGCCGAACAGCTTGAGGCGGACTTCGCCCGTCACCCCATGCGCGCCGGCGATGACGGCGAGGGTAACGGGCTTGTCCTGCATCGGAAATCAGCCCTCGGCCGGTTCCTGGGTGCTTTCTCCGGCAGTTTCCGCCGGGGTATCACCGGCATCGCTGTCCGGGGTCGCCTCGTTGGCTTCGGCAGCCGGAGCTTCCTCGGCAGCGGGCGCTTCCTCGGCCACCGGCTCAGGCGCCGGAGCGGCAGCCGCGGCAGCGGCGGCCTCTTCGGCCTCACGCAGCTTCTCGGCCTTCTCCTCGGCGCGTTCCTTGGCCTTGGCGCCGGGCTCGCCCTTCTGCGGGTTGTTGGTGGCGGCGCGTTCCTTGATCCCGGCCTTGTCGAGCATGCGGGCGACGCGGTCGGTCGGCTGGGCGCCGACGCCGAGCCAGTACTTCACGCGGTCTTCGACCAGGCGCACGCGGTTGGCGTCGTCCTTCGCGAGGAGCGGGTTGTAGGTGCCGACCTGCTCCAGGTACTTGCCATCACGCGGCGCGCGCGAGTTGGCGACGACGATCTTGTAGTAGGGGCGCTTCTTCGAACCGCCACGCGACAGACGCAGGGAAACCGACATTTCAACTACCTTTCCTGAAACTCTGAATTACAACCCAAAAATCATTTCCGCTTGAGCAGATCGCCCAGATTGGCTGGCATGTTGCCGCCCAGACCGGGCAGGCCCGCGCCGTTGGCACCGCCGCCCAAGCCCTGCCCGCCCAGCCCCGGCATCGCGGCATCGAGCCCGCCCTTGCCGAACATCGCGGCCAGGCCCTTGAGCCCGCCCATTTTCTTGATCTGCTTCATCGCCCGTTCCATCTCCTGATGCATCTTCAGGAGCTTGTTGACGTCCTGCACCTGGGTGCCGGAGCCCTTGGCGATGCGGATCTTGCGCTTGGCGTTGATCAGTTCGGGCCGGCCGCGTTCCTTGGGCGTCATCGAGCCGATGATCGCGTCCATCCGCAGCAGCACCCGATCGTCCATGCCGCTGGCGGCCAGTGCCGCCTTGGCCTTCTTCATGCCCGGCATCATGCCCGCCAGCATGCCCAGCCCGCCCATCGCCTGCATCTGTTTCAGCTGGGTGCGCAGATCGTTCAGGTCGAACTGGCCCTTGGCCATCCGCTGGGCGAGCTTCTCGGCGTCCTCGGCCTCGATCGAGGCTGCCGCCTTCTCCACGATGGAGACGATGTCGCCCATGCCGAGGATGCGGTTGGCCACGCGCACCGGATGGAACGGCTCGATCGCGTCCATCTTCTCGCCGGTGCCGGCGAACTTGATCGGCTTGCCGGTCACCGCGCGCATGGACAGCGCCGCGCCGCCTCGGGCATCGCCATCCATCCGGGTCAGCACGACGCCGGTGAGGTTCACCTGGCCCCCGAACGACTGCGCGACGTTGACCGCGTCCTGCCCGGTCAGCGAATCGACGACCAGCAGGGTTTCCTTTGGCGTCGAGATGGCGGAAACCGCCTTCATCTCGTCCATCAACTGCTGGTCGACATG
>DASTGC010000099.1:0-5398 GCA_035719485.1 Novosphingobium sp. | reverse complement strand
GTCGATCTGCGCGTCGGTCACCTCGCCATGGACGAGGAACGGCATCCCGATCTCCTGCATCCGGTCGAGCACCGGGTAGATGTTGCGAACGTCGGTCACACCATGGGCGGAATTGGTCGTCGCATGGGCCGGATAGAGCTTGCACGCACTCACGATCCCGAGGGCAAAGCCCTGCTCCACATCGGCCGGGCTGGTCGCGTCCGTCAGGTAAAGCGCCATCAGCGGCCGGAAGTCGCTCCCGGCCGGCAGGGAAGCCATGATTCGGTCGCGGTATGCGGCCACTTCCGCCGTGTTCGATACCGGCGGGCTCAGGTTCGGCATGACGATTGCCCGGCCGAACTGACGCGCGGTGTAGCCGACCACACTGGCGAGCATGGCCCCGTCACGCAGGTGGACATGCCAGTCATCCGGCCGCCGAATGATGAGTTCGGCGGGAACGCGATGGGATGCGGCAGGCTGCTGGCGGGTCATGCACGCGCCCATACCGCAGCCGCCCGCAATCGCCAAACCTCCGATCGGTGCGGGCGGGGTTGCCAAGCGTTGGCGGGCATGGAATCACCCACCCTGAACCGAGGCGTACAGTTTTGGTAGGGAGCAGGAAATGGCCGGGAAAGTCATCGCGATCACGGGTGCGAACGGCGGCCTCGGCCGGGCGACCGCCCGGCGCCTCGTCCAGGCGGGCGAGCAGGTCGTGATGCTCGGACGTTCGTTCGCCAAGGTCGAAGAAGCGGCCGCCGTGGTCGGCGGCAACGCCTTGCCGCTGGTCTGCGACCTGCGCGATCCAGAATCGATTAAAGCCGCCTTTGCCGCCATTGGCGAGCGCTTCGGACGGCTTGACGTCCTGATTAACAATGCCGGGGTTTTCAAACCTTACCTGATCGAATCTGCCGCTGATTCTGACCTGGTGGATGGAATCTACGGAAACCTGCTAGGCCCGATCTTCTGTGTCCGCGAAGCCATTCCGCTGATGGAGCCCGGCAGCCAGATAATCAACGTGACCTCGGAATCCGTTGTGACCCAGCACCCCTTTCTCTCGATCTATGAAGCCGGCAAGACGGGGCTCGAACGGTTTTCCCGAGCGATGGAGGAAGAACTGGCGCCACGCGGCATCCGCAGTATCATTGTTCGGGCCGGACAGATGAAGGGCGACGAAATCTCCGGCTCCCTCGATCCCGAAATGGCGCAGAAGTTCTTCGATGAATGCATTGCGCGCGGCCTCAATGCGCTGGAGCGTGGCTTTTCCAGCTACAACTCCGCGGCGGGAGTGATCCAGGCCGTCATCAACCTGCCGATCGACATCACTATCGACATCGTCTCCTGCCACAGCGTTCCCGGGCAGGACGCTCTGGAGACCTGAACGCAACGGCCCGGCTGCTGTCATCGTAGCGGGCACCTGCGCTCGCTTAATTGGGAAAGCTGCTCACCGCCGTCTGGCCTGTGCTCACAGATGCTCAGATCGTTCCACGAATCCGTCGCCCACGTCGCCGCCATCTTCCCAGACGAAACGCGCCACACCCTGCCTGAACACGTAGGGCGCTGCGGGGTCGAAACCGTAGCGGATCACGTTCCTGTCACCATAACCCCCTGCATTGGCGCCCCACCCCCCTGACCTCCACCAGAAGCGCCGGGTTTCCTCCACCAGGATCCGCACCAGGCCCACCGCATCACATGCCAGTTCGAAGACATAGTTGATGTTCGCCGGATCTCTCGTACGCGCGGGCATATAGATGATCCGGGAGGGATGCATGATGCCGTTTTCCAGCACGAACCCTTCGGAGTACGAAAATCCTCCGCCCTCCCGGGGAAACGAATTGATGCCGAAGCCGCGCTTCCGATCATATGAATAGCCCTCTGCCCAGAGGTGCCCGTTCATGCCAGGAAGCCGCCGAACGCCGCGCACATGCCCCTTGGTCCCGGCACCATGGATCGGATAATCCTTCCCTTCAAAGGTGATGACGCCCTTGCCTTCGAGCAGTTGATCGTAACGGAAGGTCTCCGGCGAAAATCCCGACGACTTGCGGTTCGCAAGCCAGAAGCCCTGCAGACCAGTTACCGTCTGCCGACATTCGGGCAGCAATGCTCCGTTGATCCAAGGGGGTGAGACCAGGGTCAGTTCGCCATGGAATGAAAAGGTGGTCGATGGCTCCTTGTCCGGCATTGGGCCGGCCTGTTCGGCATCGGAGGTCACATAGACCGGCGCCTCATCGACGCTCGCCCGCCATCGCTTAAACGGCTCCAGGCACTCCAGCGTCACATACCTGCTGGTGGGACAAGCCGGATCGGTGAAGGTTGCCGGATTGCCGTGATCGGCATGGAGAATGCGACCGTCCGGCAGGAACACGGTCAGGGCGCATTCCATTTCCCCCGCCCTGATCTTCGGATGGAAGTTGATGCAGATGTTCCGTTCGCTGTCCTGGATCCATATATTCATGGTCTCAACGACCTCAGGGTCGTCGAGCGGGGTGACGAGCGCGAACTCGTCCTCGGGAGATAGCTTCAGGTCCGCCGGATGCATGATCATGATAAGGCTTTCAAAGGAACTTTGTAGGTTTTGATATAGTCCGACATCGCCTCGCGCACCTGGACCGGGTCCATTCCGTAATCCCGCAGGTCGTAGACGTGCTTCCCGTGCTTTTCCTGGGCATTGTCGGCGATAAACCGGCGCATTCGCTCGCGCGTCTCCTCCGTCAGCTCCATGCCGAAGTGGTCGTAGATGGTCTGGACGACCGACAGCGGATCGGTCAGCAAATCGTCGTACTGCACGTCGACAAACTGCTCGGGCGCGTTCCACGACCGGCGAAATGCCATAGTGCGTTCAATCGCCAGTGACCATGAGGCCATCTGATCTGCGCCGATGGCGGTCGGGTCGATGCTGGATGCAGACCGGAGCAGATGGCAGATCATGCTGGTAATGGAGCCGATGACTTGCCCCGGGTCGCGATGCGTCATGACGATGCGGGCGTCGGGGAAGGTGCGCAGCAGAACGTCGACCCAGTGCAGGTGCGGCGGTCCCTTGAGCACCCAGTAATCCCGCCGGACGAACGCCTGGAGATGCTGCAGGAACTCTTTCCCGAACGCATATGCCGGGGTCATGTCGGCCTCGTTCAGCAGCCAGTTGGAATAGCTGGGCATCGGAATGTACGCGGGATAATTGACCGAAAGGAAGCTGGCCTGCTGGATCGTGTTGCACTCTTCTGGCAGCTGCGCGCCCATCCGGTGCATTGCTCTGAATCCAGCGTCCATCTGCTCGACTTCCGCCTCCACCCGGGCGATGCGGGGATCCGTCTCGAAGGTCTCAGCGCGGGGCGGCGGCGAAGGGTAGGTCAGCAGCCATCGCAACGGACTGTGCGCGGCCGGATCGCACGATAGGATGCTGTGCAGTATCGTGGTCCCGCTACGCGGCAGCCCGATGATGACGAGCGGCGCGCGAATCGTCTGCTGGGCAATTTCGGGGTAGGTTGCGCGATCCGCTGTCATGCGCAGCCGATCGCAGAGATACTTTATGACATGCCCTTCGATCAGAGCGATCGCCTCCGGCGTCCGTGGGACGTCCTCCCGCACCGAGCGGCATAGCCTCTCGAGCGCTTCCTCGAACGGCGTATCTCCGAAATCGTCCAGCCCGGTCTGCGCGCGTGCGCGGCGCATCAATTCTTCCGCATCGAATGTGACCGGGTCTGCCATGATCAGTCAGCCTCTTCGCTGAATATTCTTTTGTTGGGTACAATGTTAACCGGACAGCCAACGATGTCCATCCCAGTCGCCCTTCTGGCAACAGGGCGACATCGGTCGCACTCGCCCTCTATCGGAGTACTTGCTTGCAGAAAGAAACCGCTGTCTACCGCGATGCATGCCGGGACCGACCGGGCAAGTGGAGAGCACGGCAATGAAACGGCGCAGCATCGGCCAGCTTTCGGTTTCGCTCGTGGGCCTGGGCGGCAACAACTTCGGGACGGACTTCTTCGGCCGCAAGTGCGATCAGGAGGCGACGACGCGCATCATCCATGCCGCGCTCGATGCAGGGATAAACCTCATCGACACGGCGGAGGAATACAGCGTCGATTCCTTCGTCGGCTCGGGCCGCTCGGAAGAGGTCATCGGCCGTGCGCTCGGCCCCCGGCGCAATCAGGTGGTGATCGCCACCAAGTATAGCGTCTATGATGTCGAGGATGAGACCATTCGCGGCCGGGCCCGCGTGATCAGGGCGGTGGAGGCCAGCCTCCGGCGGCTCGGAACCGACCGGATCGACCTCTACCAGCAGCACATGCCCGATCCCCAAACCCCGGTCGATGAGCTGCTCGAGGCCCTCACCCGCCTCGTGGAGCAGGGCAAGGTCCGCGAGATCGGCTGCTGCAACTTTTCCGGGGCCATGCTCGACGAGGCTGTCGAGACCAGCCGGAAATCCGGGCTTGCCAGCCTTGCCAGCGCCCAGAACCAGTACAACCTGCTAGATGAACCGGCCGAGGAAGGCGTGGTGGAGGCCTGCCGCCGGCACGGTCTCAAGCTGATCCCCTTCTTCCCACTTGCCAGCGGGCTGCTCACCGGCAAGTACACGATCGGGGTCACGCCCCCGCCGGGATCCCGGTTCGCCGTGGACACCTTCTGCACCGATTACTTGCGCGACAAGCAGGTCTCGGACGATCGTATTGCCAGGGTCGCGCAGTTCGATGCCTTCGCCCGCGAGCGCGGGCACACCATCCTCGAACTCGCCATGTCCTGGCTCGCGGCGCAGGATACCGTGGCATCAATTATCGCCGGTGCCAGCAACGTCGACCAGGTCGTCGCCAATGCCCACGCGGCTTCATGGTCGCTCACTCCCCAGGATCTCGCTGATATCGAGGCGATCCGCGGCCAGGGTAAAGATCAAATGCCTGCTTCTCGGCTATGAAGAATGTCTCGGTTGGCGGACGGCACAAAATCTATAGTGTCGCCCCACCACTACGACCGCCTGACACCCAGCATGCCCCGCACAGCCTTGATCATACGCCATGTTCCCTACGAAGGCGTGGCCGGTTTTCGTGCTCCCATCGAAGCGGCGGGATATGAGGTCGATCGGATCGACGTCACCGACCCGGCATTTGCCTCGCTGGATCTGCGCCAGCCCGACTTGCTCATCATGATGGGTGGCCCCATGGGCGTCTACGAGGTGGAGCACCATCCGTGGATCGCCTGTCAGCTGCGACGGCTCAAGCTGCGGCTCGATGCCGACCGGCCAACTCTCGGCGTGTGCTTCGGCGCGCAGATGATGGCAGCAGCCCTCGGGTCGCACGTCTTCGCCGGCCCGGTCAAGGAAGTCGGCTTCCATCCGGTCGCGGTTCACGACCACGCAATGGACAGCCCATTACGCCATCTCGTGGGCGTGCCGGTGCTGCATTGGCACGGCGATACCTTCACCCACCCC
>DASTGC010000098.1:0-2778 GCA_035719485.1 Novosphingobium sp. | reverse complement strand
AACTGCCTAACGAACCGCAGGGGGTACCGGAAGTGGCACCAGACTTCGACCAGCCCGATACCGGGCCAAACGAAATGCCGGAATATTAAGCGACACCCCCCTCTGCTGAGGGCGGGGGCCGCTCACCAGCCGATCAGGCGCATCCACCAGCCCTGCCGCTCCGGTGCCGACGGCGTGGCTGGCATGGCCGGGCACGCAAGGCACAGCGCCTGCGCCCCGTGAGCGCCCATCAGCCGCTCGGCCCTGGCCCTGGCCGAGGCCAGCTGGCCCGGTTGGCGCTGCGCCAGCCGCGCGAAGACATCGGCCTCGGGCGCTTCGCTGTCGTCCGATTTGGTCATCTTCTCCAGCAGCGAGGCATAGGGATTGGCGTTGTCGCCAAGATAGACCGGCCGCCAGTCGCCCTTCCCCAGCTTCGCCTGCCCGGCCACCCAGGCCAGGGCGTCGTCGAGCGAGCCGAACTGGTCAACCAGCCCCAGCTGCCGCGCCGTGCCGCCGTCCCACACGCGGCCCTGGGCGATCCGGTCGACATCGGCAAAGCTCTTGCCGCGCGACTTGGCGACGAGGCCGACGAAGCGGGCATAGCCGGCCTCGATGCCCGCCTGGAGCATGGCGTCGATCTCGGGCGTGAAGCCGGCGAGGACATCCGGCTGGCCCGACAGCGGCGTACTGCGCACCCCGTCGGACTTGACCCCGACCGCGGCCAGCGACCGCTCGAACGATGGCAGGACGGCAAAGATGCCGATCGAGCCCGTCACCGTCCCCGGCTCGGCGAAGATCCGCGCACCCGGCGTGGAAACCCAGTAGCCGCCGCTGGCCGCATAGTTGCCCATCGAGACTGCCACCGGAATGCCGCGCGCCCTCACCCGCATGATCGCCTTGCGGATCTGCTCCGAGGCCATGACCGAGCCGCCCGGTGAATCCACCCGAACGACAAGACCGGAAAGGTTGCGCGCATCCTTGCCGTCGATCAGCCCGGCAATGCGCTCGCCCCCGGCAAGTCCGGGCCCGGCCTTGCCGTCGACGATCTCCCCGGCAATGGTCACTACCCCGATCGGCTTGCCCCCGGTCGGCAGCGGGTGGGCCGCCAGCAGGGCCGCGGCGCTCGAATGGGCAAAGGCGCCGGGGCGATCGTCGCCGATCGCCTTGCCGGCAAGCTGGGCCACCCGCTCGCCGAATTCGACCTTGTCGCCGATCCGGTCGACCAGGCCCGAGGCAAGCGCCGCGCGGGCCGGATCGCCTTGCGCCGCCTTCATCCATCCCACCGGGTCCCTGAGCACGAGGTCGAGGTTGGCCTTTGGCCGCGCCGCGTGGACATTGGCCTGCCACTGTCCGAACACCGCCTGGATCACCGCCGTGCGCGCCTGGCGCGAGGCGTCCGACATCGAATCGCGATCGAACGGCTCGATCGCATCCTTGAACGTCCCGACCTTGTAGACGTGGATCGTCACCTTCAGCTTGTCGAGCAGCGCCTTGAAATACTGCTGCTGTCCCCCCGGCCCCAGCACGTAGAGCGCGCCCAGCGGGTTGATCCAGGCCTCGCTGGAATGGGCCGCCAGCAGAACCGCGCTGTCGTCGTAACCGACCGCATAGGTCAGCACCGGCTTCTTCGCCGCCCGCACCCGGTCCATCGCCGCGCCCAGTTCGGACAAGTGGACGAAGCCGCCCCCGGCGAATTCCGACAGGTCGAGGACCACCGCCTTGATTCGCCCGTCCGTCGCGGCCGCGTCGAGCACACGAACCAGGTCGCGAGCACGATACTGCGGCGCCGGCAGGCTGCCCGACGAAAGCACGGCCAGCGGATCAGGCGTCGCGGGCTCTTCCACAACCGGCCCCTTCAGGCGCAGCAGCAGGGCGCCATCGGTCACCGCCCCCGGCCCGGGCCGCATCGCCAGCACGGCGTAGAGCGCTCCGAAGAACAGCAGCATGAACAGGAGGACGAGCCCGTCCTTGATGGCCACCAGCAGGTGCCAGACCTTGCGCGCGAATGTCATTTGCCCGGTGATAGAGCGCCGGCGCGCTTCCGAACAGTGGATGTTTGCGCATCCACGCTTGGCGAGCGGCGTCCAAGGCCCTAAGGCACCGTCTTCAATGACAGTCGAGCAAACCCCCGCGGGTGCACGCCCCGGCCGCTACCCGGCCGGCAGCCTCGCATTTCCCCATCGCAACCTGCTGGGGCTAGCCGGCCTTGCCCCCCATGAACTGCTCTACCTCCTCGATGAGGCGGAGCAGTGGGTCGAGCTCAACCGGCAGCCGAAAAAGCGGGCCGACCTGTTGCGCGGCCTCACCATCATCAACGCCTTTTTCGAGAACTCCACCCGCACCTTGCTGAGCTTCGAGATCGCCGGCAAGCGCCTCGGGGCCGATGTCGTCAACATGCATGCGGGCACCTCCAGCGTGAAGAAGGGCGAGACCCTGATCGACACCGCGCTGACCCTCAATGCCATGCGCGCCGATGCGATCGTTATCCGCCACGCCAGTTCGGGCGCGGTCCGGCTGATCGCCGACAAGGTCGATTGTCCGGTCCTCAACGCCGGCGATGGCCAGCACGAACATCCGACCCAGGGCCTGCTCGATGCCCTCACCATCCGCCGCGCCCTGCGCGACCGCGGCATTGCCGAATTTAACGGGCTCAAGGTCGTCATCTGCGGCGATATCCTGCACAGCCGCGTCGCCCGCTCCAACATCCACGCGCTCACCACCCTCGGCGCTGAAGTGCGCGTCTGCGCCCCGCCGGCGCTGATGCCCGCCGAGATCGCGCAGCTGAAGGTAGCCCCTTTC
>DASTGC010000097.1:0-4800 GCA_035719485.1 Novosphingobium sp. | reverse complement strand
CATCGCCTGGCCAAAGCTGTGCGGCAGGTGGCGAGCGGGGTTCTGGCGCGCTTCGGGTCTGGCAGGGGACGATTCGCTCATCATGGCTGCGCTCTCGGCCCAAGCCCCTATATCGTCAAGCGTGACTGGGTCATGACGCGGCTTTCCGGCTGCCGGCGCCGCCGCTCTGCCCTGCAGGCGCGGGATTGCATTTGCCCAAGATATGCTATGGGCTCACCCGATCGCGCCCATGGAGTTCCCTGCATGAAGACCCGCGCCGCCGTTGCCTTTGCCGCCAAGCAGCCGCTTGAAATTGTCGAACTGGATCTGGATGGCCCCAAAGCGGGCGAGGTCCTGATCGAGATCATGGCCACCGGCGTCTGCCATACCGACGCCTACACGCTGGACGGGTTCGACAGCGAAGGCGTTTTCCCGAGCGTGCTCGGCCACGAGGGCGCCGGGATCGTGCGTGAGGTCGGCGCCGGCGTCACCACGGTCAAGCCCGGCGATCACGTTATCCCGCTCTACACGCCGGAATGCCGCCAGTGCAAAAGCTGCCTTTCGGGCAAGACCAACCTGTGTACCGCAGTCCGCGCCACCCAGGGCCTCGGCCTGATGCCCGATGGGACCAGCCGGTTCTCCTACAAGGGGCAGATGGTCCATCACTACATGGGCTGCTCGACCTTCAGCAATTTCACCGTGGTGCCGGAAATCGCCGTGGCAAAGATCCGTGAGGACGCGCCGTTCAAGACCAGCTGCTACATCGGCTGCGGGGTGACCACAGGCATCGGCGCGGTGATCAACACGGCCAAGGTGCAGGTGGGCGATAATGTCGTGGTCTTCGGCCTGGGCGGCATCGGCCTCAACGTGATCCAGGGCGCGCGGCTGGCCGGGGCGAGCCAGATCATCGGCGTCGATATCAATCCCGACCGGGAAGAATGGGGCCGCAAGTTCGGGATGACCGGCTTCCTCAACTCGAAGGGCATGAGCCGCGAGGACATCGTCGCCCGGATCGTCCAGATGACCGACGGCGGCGCCGACTATACCTTCGATGCCACCGGCAACACCGACGTGATGCGCGTGGCGCTGGAGGCCTGCCACCGCGGCTGGGGTACCTCCGTGATCATCGGCGTGGCCGAGGCGGGCAAGGAAATCAGCACGCGCCCGTTCCAGCTCGTCACCGGGCGCAACTGGCGGGGCACGGCGTTTGGCGGGGCCAAGGGCCGCACCGACGTGCCCAAGATCGTCGACATGTACATGGCCGACAAGATCGAGATCGATCCAATGATTACCCACGTCATGGGGCTGGAAGAAATCAACACGGCCTTCGACCTCATGCACGCGGGCCAGTCGATCCGCAGCGTGGTGGTATTCTAGACCCGCTCCGCCAAAGACGGAGCGGAACTGCCGATCGCACCTGGCGGTCGGCCCTATGACAAAAGGGTATCGGACATGAACACGGTTGGCGTCATCGGCGCGGGGTTGATGGGAACGGGCATCGCGCAGATCGCGGCCCAGGCGGGCATGCGCGTGATCCTGTCGGACGTTTCGCAGGAGCTGGCCGATAAGGGCGCGGGCAAGATCGCCGCCAGCCTCGACCGCGCTGTCGCCAAGGGCGAGCTGGAGCTCGCCGACCGCGACAAGACGGTGGCGCTCATCACCCCGGTTGCAGGGGTCGACGCCATGGCGGGTGCCGGGCTGGTGATCGAGGCGGCAACGGAACGCGAGGAAATCAAGCGCGCCATCTTCGCCTCGGTGGGAAAGGTGCTCGCTCCCGGGGCGATCCTCGCCTCCAACACCTCGTCGATTTCGATCACGCGCCTCGCCCAGGCCGCCGTGGCGCCCGACCGGTTCATCGGCATGCATTTCTTCAATCCCGTGCCGCGCATGCCGTTGCTCGAGATCATCCGCGGCCTCGCCACCTCGGACGAGACCGTCGCCGCCGCCCGTGCCTTCGGCGAGGCGACCGGCAAGGTGCCGATCGTGGCGGCTGACCGGCCGGGCTTCGTCGTCAACCGCATCCTGCTCCCGCTGATCAACGAGGCCTGTTTTGCGGTCGAGGAACGCCTCGCCTCGATTCCCGATATCGATGCCGGGGTGAAGCTCGGCCTCGGCCACCCGATGGGCCCGCTCACCCTCGCCGACATGATCGGCCTCGACACCCTGCTGGAGGTGCTGGAAGTCTTCCAGTCCGATTTCGGCGATCCGAAGTACCGCGCCGCGCCGATCCTGCGCAAGCTGGTCGAAGCGGGCTGGCTCGGCCGCAAGTCGGGCCGGGGCTTTTACGACTATTCCGGCGAGGCCCCCGTGCCGATCACGATGTGAGGTGAGCTTGCCCGCCGCTGGCGCGCGCAATTCGCTTGCGCTCCGGGGGGCTGACCGCCCATCTAGGGCAACATGCTCCGCCAGTACGAACTCGTCGAACGCGTCAAGGCGTATGATCCGGAGGCCGACGAGGCGGCCCTCAATCGCGCCTATGTCTACACGGTGCAGAAACACGGCACCCAGAAGCGCGCCAGCGGCGATCCCTACTTCTCCCATCCGGTCGAGGTGGCCGGCCTGATGACCGAGCTGAAGCTCGACCAGGACACCATCATCACGGCCCTGCTCCATGATACGGTCGAGGATACCCTGGCCACGATCGACGAGGTGGAGCGCCTGTTCGGCCCAGATGTCGGCCGCCTGGTCGATGGCGTCACCAAGCTCTCCAAGATCGAGGCGATGACAGAGAGCGAGCGGGCGGCGGAGAACCTGCGCAAGTTCCTCCTCGCGATGAGCGAGGACCTGCGCGTCCTGCTCGTCAAGCTGGCGGACCGGCTGCACAACATGCGCACGCTCCACTTCATCAAGAGCGAGGAAAAGCGCCGCCGCATCGCCCGCGAAACCATGGATATCTACGCCCCGCTGGCCGAGCGGGTGGGGATGTACGAATACATGCGCGAGATGCAGCTCCTCGCCTTCGAGCAGCTGGAGCCCGAAGCCTATGCCACGATCACCGGCCGGCTGGCACAGATCCGCAGCTCGGAGGGCGGGCAGGTCGATCAGATCGCCCTGTCGATCAAGCAGGCCCTGGCCGAGGCCGGGCTGCGGGTGGAGGTCTCGGGTCGCGAAAAGCACCCCTATTCGATCTGGAAGAAGATGGCCGAACGCCACGTCTCGTTCGAGCAGATCACCGACATCATCGCCTTTCGCGTTCTCGTCGAGGAGGTGGACGATTGCTACAAGGCGCTCGGCGTTCTCCACCAGGCGTGGCAGATGATTCCGGGCCGCTTCAAGGACTATATCTCCACCCCCAAGTCGAACGGGTACCGCTCGCTGCACACCTCGCTGATCTTCGAAAATTCAATGCGGATGGAGGTGCAGATCCGCACGCGCGACATGCACCGCACGAATGAGTTCGGCCTCGCCGCGCACTGGGCTTACAAGCAGGGCGGGGTGGTTCCGGACGGCGAGGTCGGCTGGCTCAGGGACCTCATCGAGATCGTCGATGCCAGCCACGATGCCGATGAGTTGCTCGAGCATACCCGGCTCGCCATCTATCAGGACCGGATCTTCGCCTTCACCCCCAAGGGCGCTCTGCACCAGCTGCCCAAGGGCGCGACGCCGGTGGATTTCGCCTATTCGGTCCACACCGACCTTGGTTCGATGGCGGTCGGCGCGAAGATCAACGGCCGCCACATGCCCCTGCGCACCGTGCTCAACAACGGCGACGTGGTGGAGATCATCAAGAGCAAGACCTCTTCGCCGCAGCTCTCGTGGCTGTCCTTCGTGGTCACCGGCAAGGCGCGGGCGGCGATCCGCCGGGCGGTGCGGGCCAAGGAGCGCGAGGAGATCGCCGCCATCGGCCGCAAGCTGTTCGACGAAATCGCCATTCGCCTGCCGACCAAAGTCGGCAAGAAAGCGATCCGCGACGCCGTGCGCCGCCTCGACCTCGAGGATGAGGAAGCGCTGATGGTCGCGATCGGGACGGCCAAGCTGTCAGACCGTCAGGTGATGGAGGCGCTGGTCCCTGGCTCCGCCGCCAGCCTGCCGGCAGGCGAGGACTGGCCCAGCCAGGAACGGGCCATCTCGATCCGCGGACTGACCGCGGGCGTCGCGTTCAAACTGGCGCAGTGCTGCCACCCCGTCCCGGGCGACCGGATCGTCGGCCTGCGCCGCCCGGGCGAGGGCGTTGAAGTCCACGCGATCGACTGCATGAGCCTGGCCGACGGCGTCGATGCCGACTGGCTGGACCTGTCCTGGGGCGAGCGCAGCACCGGCGCGGTCGGCCAGATCCGCGCGGTCCTGTTCAACCGCCCGGGCACCCTCGCCGAGATGACCGGTATCTTCGCCAATGCCCATGCCAACATCGTCAGGCTGGAGATGACCAACCGCGACGACCTGTTCGGGACCTACGAGGTGGATATCGAGGTGACCGACCTGGCCCACCTCACCCGGATCGTCTCGGCGCTGCGCGCAAGCGAGGCCGTCGCCAGCGCCGAGCGGATCTAGGTCGTAAACTAGTAGCGCAGCGCCAGGTCCACCTCGTCGCCCTCGGCAAGCCCTTCCGCCTTGCGCACGGCAGCCTTGACCGGGAGGAGCCACGACGGGGCCGCAGCGGCGGAGCCTTGCGGGAAGACCGAGGTCTCCCAGGTGGTCTCGCCGATGGTGGCGCGTACCCGAAGCGAGCCGAACCCCCGGGCCACCCCTTCCAGCCGTCGCATAAGCGCGGTGGCGGTCAGCGCCTCGGCCGGCTCGCCGACGATGCTGGCGAAGTGAAACGAGCCGCTCTTGCCGCCGCTCCATCGCCGCAGCGAAACCGTGCAGGCCAGCCTCTCGTCC
>DASTGC010000096.1:0-7945 GCA_035719485.1 Novosphingobium sp. | reverse complement strand
GCCACTCCGGCGACGATCACCGGCAGCCAGCTGCCGCCGCCCGGCCGCTGCGGCAGGCCCGGCATGCGGCCGCCGCCAAACCCGCCGCCGCCCTGGCGCGGGCGAAACAGCTCGTCGAGCCCCGCCGGCCGGCGCGGGGCTTCGCCGCCGCCGCCCGCGGGCCGGCCCGGAGCAGAGCCGCCCGGCAGCCACGGATTTCTCGGACCGGGCGAACGGGGCTTGTCCTCCGGCTCGCCGGCCGGCGGAGCCGGCTCCTCCGGCTCGACACCGGCGCCGTCGCCCGATCCCCAGGGACTGGGCGGACTTTTGCGGCCCTCCGGCTTGTCGCCGTCGTTCCCCCCTGTCACGGCCATCCAGCCGCGCGCGATTGCTTCGCCAATTGCTTTCATGGCCGCCGTTATAGGAATGGCTGCGGCACAAAAACAGTGCCCGCTGGCGCATTTTCCTTGCTAGGGGCTCAGGCCATACGATCGGAGTGCCCGGAAAGACATGAGCGTGGACATTGCAGCCCTGAAGAACCTGCTTCCCGAAGACCTGAAGGCGCGGGTGTCGACCGTGCTTGAAAAACAGGGCGTGGTAACCGTCGTGGCCGATGCCGCCGGGCTCGACCAGCTCGGCCGCGACAAGCTGGAAATCGGTTTCAAGGGCGCCCTGCGCGCCGCCCCTGGCGTAAAGGAAGTCCGTGTCGCGCTAACTGCCGACAAGGCGGCGCCGGCCCGCAGCGGGCCGCGGATCATCGCAATCGGCTCGGGCAAGGGCGGTGTCGGCAAGTCGACTCTCTCGGCCAATCTCGCCGTGGCCCTCGCAAGATTGGGGCTGAAGGTCGGCCTCGTCGATGCCGATATCTACGGGCCGTCCCAGCCGCGCCTCATGGCCAGCGAAGGCCAGCGCCCCACCGCGCATGACGAGAAGCTCGAGCCGCTCGATACCCCCTTTGGGGTCAAGCTCCTGTCGATCGGCAACCTGGTCGAACCGGGCCGCGCCGTCGCCTGGCGCGGGCCGATGGCCGGCGGCGCGCTGGGCCAGCTCGTCGATGCCCACTGGGGCGATACCCAGGTCATCGTCATCGACCTGCCGCCGGGCACCGGCGACGTGCAGCTGACCATGGTCCAGAAGCACAAGCCCGATGGCGCGGTGATCGTTTCCACCCCGCAGGACCTCGCGCTGATCGACGCAATCCGGGCGATGAACTTCTTCGAGCAGACCAAGGTGCCGGTGATTGGCATGGTCGAGAACATGTCCGGCTATGTCTGCCCCCACTGCGGGGAGGAGAGCGATCCCTTCGGCCATGGCGGGGCCGAGGCCGTCGCCGCCAGTGAAAGCGTGCCCTTCCTCGGCCACATCCCGCTCGACCTCGCGATCCGCCAGGAAAGCGATGCCGGCCGCCCGCCCGCTGCCGGGGATACGGCGCAGGGCAAGGCCTTCATGGCTGTGGCGCAAAAACTCGCCATCTGGCTGGAGCAGCTGGGCTAAGATGAAGCTCACCCGTCGCGGTTTGCTGATCGGCGGCGCGGCGGGCGGGGGCCTGCTCGTCGCCTGGGCGCTGACGCCGCGGCGCTTTCCGCTCGAACTGCCGCTCAAGGAGGGCGAGTTTCCTTTCGGCCTGTGGCTGACCGTCGCGCAGACGGGCATCGTCACCGTGGTCGTGCCCCAGCTGGAGATGGGGCAGGGGATCACCACGCTGCTCCCGCAGGTTGTCGCGATGGAGCTGGGCGCGGACTGGCACAAGGTCGCCGCCGTGCCCGCGCCGGTCAGCGGTGCCTATGCCAACGCGCCCCTGGCGGCCGACTGGGCCCGGCTGTGGATGCCTTTCGCGCCCGGCCTCGCCGAGGGCGAGGACAGCCGCCTCGCTCACAACTGGGCCGAAGCCAACCACTTCATGGCGACAGCGGACGGGACATCGCTATCGGCCTATGAAGAACCGGCGCGCCGCGCGGCCGCCGGTGCGCGCGAACTGTTGTGCCGCGCGGCGGGCAAGCGCTGGGACGTCGACTGGAGCGAATGCAAGGCCGCCAATGGCTTCGTCAGCCATGGCAACAAGCGGCTCGGCTTCGGCGAGCTGGCCGAGGAGGCTGCCGGGCACGACCTGCCGGGCGAGCCCACGCTCGGCCCGGCCCCAGCCGAACCCGCGGGCGTCAAGGGCATCGCCTTCCCCCGGCTGGGACTGCCCGAACTGGTCGAAGGCGCGGCGCGCTTCGCCGGGGACGTGCGCCTGCCGGGCATGGTCTTTGCCGCGATCCGCCACGGGCCGCTCGGCGAGGCGGTCGAACTCGGCACGGTCGATGCCGGCAAGGCCCCCGGCGTGCGGCTGGTGAAAGGTCCCGACTGGCTGGCCGCCGTCGCTCCGACCTGGTGGGCCGCCGACCAGGCGCTTGCCCGGATCGCGCCGGAGTTCCGGGTCAGGAACCCGGTCGACGGCACGCGGATCGAGGCCGCGCTGGACAAGGCGGTGAAGAAGGCGCGCACCCAGCGGATCGTCACCCTCGGCGACCCCGAAGGCGCCATGGGAGAAGGGCCACCCAGCTTGGTTGCCCGCTACGACATCGCCCCCGCGCTCCACGCCACGCTGGAGACCGCCAGCTGTACCGCGCGCCTTGAGGGCGGGCGGCTCGAGCTGTGGCTGGCGACGCAGGCGCCCGAAACCAGCCGCCGGGCCGTCGCGAAGGCGCTGGGACTGAGGCCGGGTGACGTGGTGCTCTATCCGATGCCTGCGGGCGGTTCGTTCGATGCTCGGCTGGAAACGCCGCACGCGGTCGAGGCCGCGCTGATCGCGCGCGAGGTGGGCAAGCCCGTGCAGCTGATCTGGTCGCGCTGGCAGGAACAGCTCGCCGGCAAGCCCCGCGCGCCCGCCGCCGCCGTGCTCTGGGCGCGCACCCGCGAGGCGGCAGACGGGCAGGGCGGGGAAGTTATCAGCTGGCACACCCGGATCGCCACCCCGGCCGCCGTCCGCGAATTCGGCGAACGTCTGTTTGGTGGCAAGGGTCCGGCCGAGGCGATCGCCGCCGCCGCGGGGCAGCCGGATGGCATGGCGCTGGCTGGCGCGACGCCGCCTTATGCGCTGGTAAACTTCGCGCTCGATCACGTGCCCGTGGTGACAGGTATCCCCGCCGGGCGAATGCGGGGCAATGGCCATGCGATGACCGCCTTCTTCACCGAGAGCTTCGTCGACGAGCTCGCCCGAGCGGCGAAACGCGAGCCGCTCTCGTACCGGATCGAGATGATGGGCAATGACCTGCGCCTCGCCGAATGCCTCCAGCGCTGCGCCACCCTGGCGCAGTGGGACGCGGGCGCCGACGCCAGCGGCCAGGGGCTTGCCTGCCACCGCATGGATCAGGGAGAACGCTCGGGCCGGATCGCGGTGATCGCCACGGCGCGGCAGGACGAGGCGGGGGTGAAAGTGGAGAAGATCAGCGCCGTTGCCGATATCGGCCGCATCGTGAACCGCGACCTTGCGCGCCAGCAGATCGAGGGCGGCCTGGTCTTCGGCCTCGCGCTCACCCTCGGGGCGAGCACCGGCTATGCCCGCGGCCTGCCCCTGGCCGAGCGCCTCGCCCATCTTTCCCTGCCGGTTCTCGGCAACACGCCGGAGATCGTCGTGGATTTCGTCGAAAGCACCGAGGAGGCGTTCGATCCGGGCGAGCTCGGGGTTGTGGCGGTGGCCCCCGCCATCGCCAATGCGCTCCATTCGGCCACCGGGGTGCGCTTTCGCAAGCTGCCCCTGTTCGCGGAGGAAGTGTGATGGACCGGCCCGCCAATCATCCCGAGGCCGGCACGGGCCGGATCGGCGTCCTGCTCGTCAATCTCGGAACGCCCGATGCGCCCACTCCCGCGGCGGTGAAGCGCTACCTGGCGGAATTCCTCTCCGACCGGCGCGTGGTCGAGATCCACCCGCTGCTGTGGCAGCCGATCCTGCGCGGGATCATCCTCAACACCCGCCCCAGGAAGAGCGCCCATGCCTATGCCCAGGTCTGGACGAGCGAGGGCTCGCCGCTCGCCGCGATCACCCGCGCCCAGGCCGAGGGGCTGCAGGCGCGGCTCGGTCCCACGGTGCAGGTCCGCTGGGCCATGCGCTACGGCAGCCCCGGCATGGCGGCTGAACTGCGCGCGCTGAAAGATTCCGGGTGTGACCGGATCCTCGTCGCCCCGCTTTACCCGCAATACTCCGGGGCGACGACCGCGAGCGCCATGGACGGCCTCGCCGCCGCGCTGAAGGCGATGCGCTGGCATCCCGCGATCCGCACCCTGCCGCCCTATTACGACGATCCGCTCCATATCGCTGCTCTGCGCGACGATCTCTCGCGCCAACTTGCGGCCCTGGCCTTCCGCCCGGAAGTGCTGCTGCTCTCCTTCCACGGCATGCCCGAGCGCACCCTGCATCTTGGCGATCCATATCATTGCCAGTGTCGCAAGACCGCGCGGCTGCTGGCCGAATCCCTTGCCGCCGACTGGCCGGGGCTGCGGATCGAGACCACCTTCCAGTCGCGCTTCGGCCGGGCCAGGTGGCTCGAACCCGCCACCGATGCCGTGCTCGCCGCCGAGGCCGCGCGGGGCACGCGGCGGCTGGCGATCGCCGCGCCGGGCTTTGCCGCCGATTGCCTCGAAACCCGCGAGGAACTGGCGATCCGCGGCCGCGAGCAGTTCCTGGCAGCGGGCGGCACTGACTACGCCGTGCTCGACTGCCTCAACGCGGGCGATCCTGGAATGGCTATGCTCGAGGCGCTCGTCCGGCGCGAACTGGGCGGCTGGCTGGGCTGATTTCCGCGCCGTTTGACCGAGGTCAACGAATCGCTGCGGCGCAGCGACTATCCGGGACAGCAGGGAAGGACGATGTGTCCCTCCGGCCAGAAAGTTCCAGGAGTCGTCGATGTCGCAACATGTCAGCCACGCCGATCTGAGGGCCGTCGCCAGCATTTCCACGGCACCGGCGCAGCACAAGGTGGATCGCACCTTCGAACTGCCCGCGGGGCTCTACGGCATCACGGTCGCCTGCTATCTCGGCTTCGTCGGCCTGATGAGCCTGCTGTTCATGAACGGCGAACTCGTTCTGCCGATGGTGGTCATCGTCTTCTCGGTCATCGCCGGGTTCGGGCTCTGCCGCCAGTGGGCCGCAATGAAGCCCGGCAATGATGCGCAGGCGCTTACCTCGGGCCAGTTTGCCAACCGCGGCATCCAGACCCTCTCGGGCCGGCTCACCGCCACCGAGGCCTCGGCCCAGGTCCTGATCCTGCCGGTCCTGCTGATGTGCTGGGGCGTGGCGATCGCGGTGATCTACGCGGTGGTCGGCCACTGAGCGAAGGTTGCCCCAACTTGGGCGCCTCGCGGTTCGGCCCCGGGTCAGGCGCAGAAGCCTGATCGCCGGTCAGCCGCCGAGGCGCCCCGCAAGTTCGGCCAGGACCGCATCTTCATCGGCGACCCATGCGGTCACCTGGTCGCGCACGGCGGCGATGGCAACCCCATCGCCGCCGTCAACGCGTCGGGCATTGTAGAGCTGGTCGAGTTCGGCCAGCGGAACCGCGGTCTGGCTGCGCGCAGAGGTCAGGTCGGCCAGAGCCAGGCTGGCGAGAGACCACGCTTCCGAATCCCGGGAAGAACCCGCACCCTTGGTCACCGCGGCGCTGGTGCGCCCCTGCTTGTCCGCAAAGGCCTGATGGGCGTGCCGGGCCGCGTCACCCAGGGCCGCGATCCGCTGTGCAAGATCCGTCGGCAGCGACTGCTCGGCAACGGGGACAGGCGGAGTGGCCGCGACCCGGGCGGGTCCGGCGACGGGAATGCCGCAGGCGCTGATTCGCCCCTCGGCGGCCAGCTCGTTCGGTCCCTTGGCCAGCGACGGAAATTGCCCGGCCGAAGCACAGGCCGATAGCAGGGCCGGGGCCACCAGGATCAAGGACAGGCGCGCGCCACGCGGCAGGCGCAGGGCTGAAGGCACGGCAAAGGCAGGGCGGTTCATGGCTTCGGCATAGAACGGCTCAACCCCGAACGAAAGCCCGCGCGTCCCGGCCGTTTGGCCTCTCCCGCGTGTTGACAGGCAGGGGCGCTTGCACTAGGGGCGCACCTTCTTTCCGGCTCCTGCCTTTGGCGGGGAGTCGGCGCGTCGCCATCGTTGCCCGTTGCCGCACCTGGCCGGGGCAAGGCGGGGTGATAGAAGCAAGTTTGGATTGGAACCGATTACCATGTTCGCAGTCGTGCGCACGGGCGGCAAGCAATACCGGGTTGCCGCCGGAGACAAGATCGCGGTCGAGAAGCTGGCTGGCGAAGCCGGTGACAAGATCACGCTGGGCGATATCGTCCTGGCCGGCGAAGCCGGTGAGATCAAGGATGCCGCCGGCGTCGTGGTCTCGGCCGAGATCATCGCCCAGGCCAAGAGCGAGAAGGTGATCGTCTTCAAGAAGCGTCGCCGGCACAACTATCGCCGCCGCAACGGCCACCGCCAGCAGCTCACCCTGCTGCGCATCCTCGCCGTCGGTGGCGAAGAGAAGAAGGCCGCCAAGAAGGCTGCCGCCAAGGCTGATGCCGCGCCCGCCGCGGCCGCTGAATAAGAATCCGGAGTAATTCGAGATGGCACACAAGAAAGCAGGCGGCTCCTCGCGCAACGGTCGCGATTCCGAGTCGAAGCGCCTTGGCGTGAAGAAGTTCGGCGGCCAGCAGGTCGTCGGCGGCAACATCATCATTCGCCAGCGCGGCACCCGGGTCTATCCCGGCGTGAACGTCGGCATCGGCCGTGATCACACCCTGTTTGCGCTGGCCGAAGGCCGCGTGCGCTTTCACCAGGGCAAGCTCGGCCGCAAGTACGTCTCGGTCGATATGATGGCCGAAGCCGCCGAGTAACGGATGGTCGATCACGGGCCATCCTGATGGGATGGCCCCGCCGAACCTGCCACCAGGTTCCGGCAAACCAGAGGGAGAGGGGCCCCGGCCCATCTCCCTTTTTTTGATTCTCCCTCGAACAGCCCTGCAGGGCCGACGGCTTGAGCCGCCGCCCGGCAAACCGCCACAAGCCTGTCATGTTCGGTCCCTAGCGGGGCACCGGACGAGAGGGGCAGAGAGGAGAACGATGATGTTCTTTCGGAGTGAACGCCTGTTCCTGCGGCCCGGCTGGCCCGAGGACTGGAGCGACCTGTTCCGCCAGATCGCCGACGAGCAGATTGTGCGCAACCTCGCCCGCGCGCCATGGCCATACCGGCCCGAGGATGCGCGCGAATTCGCCGCCCTCGTCCAGGACCGGCGCTTCCCGCACTTCTTCATCACCCTGCCGCAGGCGGCCGGCGGCAACGAGCTGATCGGCTGCATCGGGCTGCACCGGTTCGGCGAGGGGGCCGCCGACCTGCCCGAGCTCGGCTTCTGGATTGCCCGGCGCCGCTGGGGGCAGGGCTATGCGACCGAGGCCGGGCGGGCCATGCTGGCGATTGCCCGGACGCTCGGCCACCGCTGCATCACCGCAGTCCAGTTTGCCGATAACCCCGCTTCGGGACGGGTGCTGGCGCGGCTGGGCTTCCGTCCGACCGGCACCAGCGAGCAGCGCTATTCCCTCGCCCGAGGGGAGGCCGCGCCCGCGCATGTCCACCTGGCCGAACTGGCCGGAGCGAGCGGCGGCGGCGATTGCGGCGGCGGTGATGGAGCCATGCCGCGCGCCGCCTGAGGCGGCCGCACCAGCCGACTTGCCGATTGGGGCAGATGCAGCGGATTGCCCAACGTCGCCTGACCGACTAGGCCGGTGCGACGGGGTAAGCAGGAAAGGCGCCGCAAGCTGACGAAACAGTCCTCCAGGCGGCGCCTCCCACAGGAGCAGAGCCGCGCCCTCGCCCTCGATGCAGCGCGGGCGCTGCTGCTTGAAGCCGGGCCCCAGGCGGTCACGCTCAAGTCGGTGGCCGCCCGAATTGACCGGACCCACGCCAACCTGCTGCATCATTTCGGCTCCGCGGCGGGGCTCCAGCGGGCCCTTGCGGCG
>DASTGC010000095.1:0-3444 GCA_035719485.1 Novosphingobium sp. | reverse complement strand
TCCTCCAGGTTCTGGACGAACCCGGGATCACGGGCAAAGGCGCCGGCCGAGGCGTCGAGATAGACGAAATCGGCGCCCACCGCCTTCAGCGCCTTCCAGTCCACCGCGCCCTCGATGGTCCCAACTTCGGCGCCCTGGTCGGGGAAGGCCTTGCGCGAAGGCGTCCAGCCCCGCAGGTGCCACCACAGCCCGACCGCGCCGACCAGCGCCACGAGCAGCACGAGTGCCGCAAGGCGCAGCCGCCACTTGCCCTGCTTCCGGCTGCCGGGTGATCTCGCCATCGCCTTGCCGTCCTCAACCAGTGCCGCCCGGACCTTGCAGGCAGGAAGCAGCAGCGATGCCCCTGCCCTCCATCAGCCCCTGATATGCAGCACGCAGATCAGGGTAAAGAGCCGGCGTGCGGTCAGGAAGTCAGTTTCCACCTTGCCCGCCAAGGCCTGCAGCAGCAATTCGGCCGCCTCGTTGTGCACACCGCGACGAGCCATGTCGATGGTCTCGATCTCATTGGCGCTCGCCTTGCGGACTGCCTGGTAATAGCTGCCGCAGATTGCGAAGTAGTCCTTGATGTGGCGACGAAACCGGCCGAGCCCGAGGATGATCGTTTCAAGCGGATCGCCGGCATCGCTCTTGATATCGAGGACCAGCCGCCCGTCTTTGACGGACAGGCGCAACCTGTAGGGTCCGCCGCGACCGGCGGCAAAAGCACGGACAGGAGTGAACGTGTTGTCCTCGATCAGGTCGAACAAGGCGACTCGCCGCTCCTGCTCGATGTCCGGATTGCGGGCCAGGATCGTCGTTTCGTCCAGCTCGATCGAGGAGATGCGCTGCGGGCCCATGTCGGGCGCTTGTCGCAAATGCGGGTGCACGCCGCAAGGGGAGCCGACCGTCCCCACTATCCACAGCGGCAGGTGCGCCCGCGGCCTTGCCCGCAATCGGATTGAAGCGCATCAGACGCGCGCTCATGGACGAACACCTTATCATTCCCGCGCTCGACGCTGCACCCGCCCTCAGCTCCGCTCCCGTGGCGCGCCAGCTGCCGGCGAATATCGAAGCCGAGGCCGCATTCCTTGGCGCGGTGCTGATCGACAACCGGGTGATCGAGGAACTCAATACCCCGCTGAAGCCGGCCCATTTCTTCGAACCGGTCCATGCCCGCATCTTCGAGCGGGTGACCCAGCTCCTTGACCGAAAGGCCGTGGTCACCGCAGTGACCCTAAAGCCCTATTTCGAGGCCGACGAGGCGCTGAAGGCGCTCGGCGGGGTGACCTACCTCGCCCGCCTGACGGCCGACGGCCAGGGCCTCCTCGCCCCGCGCGAACTGGCCGAGCAGATCTACGAGCTGGCCCTGCTGCGTGAACTCGTCAGCGTCGGCCGCAACCTCGTCGAGAACGCACTCGACACCTCGGAAAGCGTCGAGCCGCTCAAGCAGATCGAGAATGCCGAGGCCGCGCTCTACCAGGTGGCCGAAGGCGCCTCGACCAATTCCGAAGCGAAGGACTTCTCCACCGCGACCAAGACCGCGCTCGGCATGATCGAGCAGGCGCTGCTTTCCGGCGGCCATGTCTCGGGCAAGACGACGGGGCTCACCTCGGTCAACGAGAAGGTCGGCGGCCTGCACGATTCCGACCTTGTCATCCTCGCCGGCCGTCCCGGCATGGGCAAGACCTCGCTCGCCACCAACATCGCCTTCAACGCCGCCGACCGCCTGCGCCGTGACCGGCTCGACGGCATTCCGGACGAGAAGTCGGTGGGCGCGGCGACGGCCTTCTTCAGCCTCGAAATGAGCGCGGACCAGCTGGCGACGCGTATCCTTGCCGAACAATCAGGGATCAGCTCCGAAGCCCTGCGCATGGGCAAGATCAGCCGCGACGATTTCCAATCGCTGTCCTTCGCAAGCCAGCGCCTTGCCGAGCTGCCGCTCTACATCGACGACACCCCGGCCCTCACCATCGCCGGACTGCGCGCCCGTGCGCGGCGGCTGAAGCGGCGGCATGGGCTTGGCTTGGTCGTGGTTGACTATCTCCAGCTGCTCCAGGGCACGGGCCGCGCCAATGACAACCGCGTCAACGAGATCTCGGAGATTTCGCGCGGCCTTAAAACCCTGGCCAAAGAACTCTCGGTCCCGGTGATTGCCCTCTCGCAGCTCTCGCGTGCGGTCGAGCAGCGAGAGGACAAGCGGCCACAGCTTTCCGACCTGCGCGAGTCCGGATCGATCGAGCAGGACGCCGACATGGTCTGGTTCGTCTACCGCGAGGACTACTACGTCGCCGCACGCGAGCCCAAGCGGCCGAGCGAGAGCGACGATGCCAAGACCCACGAGGCCCACGGTGCCTGGGCGGCGGAGATGGAGCGGGTCTACGGCCTTGCCGAACTGATCGTCGCCAAGCAGCGCCACGGTGCCACCGGCAAGGTACGCCTGCGGTTCGAGCCGCGGATCACGCGGTTCAGTGACCTCGCCGACGACGTGCTGGGCGGAGCCTACGACAAAGATTGAGCGGGGCCCTAACAGGGTGACACAGGTGACACAGGTGACACAGTGTCACCCTGCAGTTTTCGCCAATTTCCCGCTCTATATCAGTCGCTTGCCTGTTTTAGTGAATGCGTGACACTCTTGCGGGGCAATTTCGTATTCGCATGGTCAAAGAGCGTGCGGACGCAGGTCCGTGAAGCGGAGCATGACAGATCGCGTGGATGTAGGAAAATCGACACTGGAGACGTGATGCCACCGCGTCGCCGCCGCCGATTTCCTTGACTTTCCTCAGCCCCTTCCCTAGCTGCCAGTCTTCCCAAAAGATTCTGGCCGGCAGATTCTGACCATTCGGAGTGCTTGATGGCACGCGTTACCGTTGAAGATTGCGTCGACAAGGTTCCCAACCGCTTCGACCTCGTCCTGCTCGCCGCCCAGCGCGCGCGAGAGATTTCGGGCGGCGCCGAGCTGACCATCGATCGCGACCGCGACAAGAACCCGGTCGTCGCCCTGCGCGAAATCGCGGACGAGACCGTGCGGCCGACGATCCTCAAGGAATCGATGATCAACGCCCTCCAGCGCGTCCAGCCCGAGGACGACGACGAGGTTGACGAGATCGGCTCGCTCTCGCAGCAGGCGGAAGCCCTGCGCATCACCGCCGCGGCGCCGGTGCGCAACACCTCGCTCGGCGGCGACTACGACGGCTGAGCCAAACTGGCGCTTGGCCGACTTGAAAGGGGCTCCGGTTTACCGGGGCCTTTTTCATAGGAACTGGCCACCACTGCAACCAGGGCAAAAGAAAACGTCATGTGGTATCTTGCCCTCAAGGCCCTGATTTCCGGTGTTCTCGTGGCGGCCGTTTCCGAGGTGGCCAAGCGCTATCCCGGCCTCGGCGGGCTTCTGGCCTCGCTGCCGCTGGTCTCGGTCCTCGGGATGATCTGGTTGTGGCGCGACAAGCCCGATATGGCCAACATGGC
>DASTGC010000094.1:0-6683 GCA_035719485.1 Novosphingobium sp. | reverse complement strand
CGCGGGTTTGGCGAATGGGGGCTTTGAATAGTTCCGCGCTGCGGCGTTTACTGGAATTTATATGAAATTACCGTGAGTTATACGGTCCGCGGGATAGGGCTGGGCGCAGCTGGAGCCTTGCGGCATTGCGTTCATAACGGTGGTAAACATCCCGTTCTCGCCCCGATGCCGGAACGAGTCGTCTCGCCGGGGCTGCCGTTCGCGCTGCCCTCCGCTGTCCTACAGGCCGCGGCTCGGCTATGCCCGGCGCCTTCCTGCATCAGTGAAGCGGTCCTGTCCGGCGGGTCGGGGCGGCAATCTTCGGTGAAACTTTCGCGATGAGCATTTGGGTGAAGTTCGTGAACTTTGTCCCATTTCGGGACTGGCGGCGCCGGGGGCGGGCGGTCAGGGCGTCCAGTCGATCGCGCCGCGGCCGTGCTCCTCCAGGAAGGCGTTGGCCTTGCTGAAGTGGCCGCAGCCGAGGAACCCGGAGTGGGCCGAGAGCGGGCTGGGGTGCGGGGCGGTCAGCACCAGGTGGTGCGAACGGGTGAGGCCGGGGACGGCGAGGGCCTTCTTCTTCGCGTGGCCGCCCCACAGCAGGAACACGCAAGGCTCGGCCTTGGCGGCGACGGCGCGGACGATCGCGTCGGTGATCGGCTCCCAGCCCTGCCCGGCGTGGGAGCCTGCCTTGCCCTCCTCCACCGTGAGCGAGGCGTTAAGCAGGAGCACGCCTTGCCGGGCCCAGGCTTCGAGGTTGCCATGGGGGGGCGGGGCAATGCCGAGGTCGGCCTCCAGCTCCTTGTAGATGTTGCGCAGGCTCGGCGGCACCCTCACCCCGGGCGGGACGGAGAACGAGAGGCCATGGGCCTGGCCGGCGCCGTGGTAGGGATCCTGCCCGAGGATGACGACCTTGACCGCGTCGAGCGGGGTCAGCTCCAGCGCGGCAAGGCGCTGGCCGCGCGGTGGGAAGATTGACTTGCCCGCGCCTTCCTCGGCATTCAGGAAACCTCCTAGCCGGCGGGCGCCGGCGGTCTGGAGAACAGGGGCGAGCACCTCGCGCCAGCTGTCCGGGACCGTGTGCAGCACCGCTCGCCTCCACCTTACTCGGCCGGGCTTTCGCAAACCGGCCGATGCCGCTAAGCACGAGAGCGCAATGGCTGTCCATCTCCACGTAGAAGATCTCCCCGCCGGCGTCCTTGCGCCGGGTCCGGTCGCTGTCGACACCGAGACCATGGGCCTCATCACCCCGCGCGACCGGCTCTGCCTCGTGCAGATCTCCGATGGCGGCGGCGACGAGCACCTCGTCCGTTTCAACCCCGGCTCGCCCTATGCCGCGCCAAATCTAAAGGCGGCTCTCTCCGATCCCGCGAGGCTCAAGCTTTACCACTTCGCCCGCTTCGACCTCGCCGCGATCGAGCACTACCTCGGCGTCGTCGCCGCGCCGGTGTTCTGCACCAAGATCGCCAGCAAGCTCGTGCGCACCTACACCGATCGGCATGGTCTTAAGGATCTCGTACGCGAGCTGCTCGGCAAGGAGATCTCCAAGCAGCAGCAGTCCAGCGACTGGGGTGCGCCTGTGCTCAGCGATGCGCAGCAGGACTACGCCGCATCCGACGTGCGCTATCTACACGCCATGCACGCCATCCTCGTCGAGCGACTGGCGCGCGAGGGGCGGACGGAGATTGCCCAAGCCTGCTTCGACTTCTTGCCGATGCGCGCGCGGCTCGACCTTGCGGGCTGGGCCGAGAAGGACATCTTCAGCCACGAGTGAAGTGAGCCAGGCATGACCCGTCAAGCGGACCTTCTCCGCGACCGCCGGCGCCGTCTTGCCCTGCCAGGTGGATCGCATGACCGGCTGGTGCGCTGGCTGGCGATCCTGCTGCCGGCGGGGATCGGTGCCGTGCTGGCCATCATGGTGATCGCCCCGCTGTTTCCCCGCGGCGAAATCAGCTTCCTGCTCGACCGCAAGAAGGTCGCCACCACCGAAGAGCGGCTACGGGTCAACAATGCGCTTTACCGCGGCGAGGACAGCCGGGGTAGGCCTTTCTCGATCTCGGCCGGGAGCGCCGTTCAGAGATCGGCCTCGGTGCCGGAGGTGGAGCTGGGTAATATCACCGCGGCCATCCTGCTGAAGGACGGACGCGCCACGCTCAAGGCAGGCGGAGCCACCTTCAACCTTGCTCGCAATACGATGGCCGTTCCCGGCAATCTCGATTTCGGCACTGCCGACGGATACAAGCTTTCTACCAGCGGAGTGCAGCTCGACCTCAAGGACCAGGTGGTGACCGGATCGGGCGGCATTTCCGGGACGGCCCCGAGCGGAACCTTCAGCGCCGATCGGGTGCGCGTGGACCTGGAAAACCGCACCATTGCGCTGGAAGGTCGTGCTCACCTGCGGATGCAGGGCGGCAGAGAGTCGATGACGAAACTGCTGGGATCTGACGCCAGGAGGTAAGCCTGTTGCGTCAGCGGGCGGTAATGAGGGCTCCAGCCACACAGTCCCGCCGCACAGCTTCACGCCTTCGCTGTCACGCTGGCTGTGGGAGCGCTAGCGCGGCCTTTTCCACTTGATCATTCCAGCGTAAGGATTGGGGATGCATTATACCAACTCCCGCATTGGCGCTCTGATTATGCTCAGCTGCGCTGCGATCCTCGGCTCAGGCGCGGCATTGACCAGTGCAAGCGCCCAGGGGCTTGCCAATTTCGACAGCAGCCGCCCGGTGGATTACGCCGCCGACCGCATCGAACTTCAGGACCGGGAAAAGCGGGCGATCCTGTCTGGCAACGTGACGATTACCCAGGGAGATCTGAAGCTGCTGGCCGCGCGGACGGTGGTTGCTTACACCAACGATGGGGGTATCAAAATCCAGCGCATCGATGCCTCTGGAGGGGTCAGCGCTCAGCGGGGCAATGAGAGCGCGCGCGGGGATGTGGCGGTTTATGATTTCAATCGTCGCATCATCACAATGGTTGGCCACGTAGCGCTCAGGCGCGGCACCGACACCCTGAACGGGCAGCGGCTGACGATCGATCTCGCCAGTGGCCTGTCGAGCGTGGACGGCGGTGGCGGCGGGCGTGTCAGCGGCTCGTTCAGTGTGCCGAAGTCCAACTGAGGTATGCCTGCCGTGAGCACCGGAGACGAGCTCACGGCCGATCCCGGAGCAATCCTGCTGCAGCTGATGGCCGCCGATGGGCGGCTCCCTGATGGCGCCGCGGCGAACCTGCCGCCACTGGCGTGGGAGCGCATCGACGGCATTGCCCGGCAGCACCGGCTTCAGCCCTTGCTTCATCACCGAACCCGCCACCGCCGTGATATCCCGGCCTCGATCCTGGATGGATGGTCGGAAGCGCGCCGCGGCGGAGCGGCCATTGCGCTGGTGCAACTTGCCGAACTTCGCGCGACCATTGCCCTGCTCGAAAGTGCTGACCTGCATCCAGTGGCGCTCAAAGGGGCATGGCTCGCCTGGCATATCTATCCAGAGCCCGCCTTGCGGCCCCTGCGGGATATCGACCTGCTGCTGCCGCCTGCGGAAGCCCTTGCGGCCTATGAACTTCTCGCCAGCCACGGATATTCCGTCGAAGAAGCGACGGAGCTATCGCTGGAAGATAGTCTCAGGCTGGACAAGCACCTCCCGCCGCTGGTCTCCCCCCGAGGAGTGCCGGTGGAACTGCACCACCGGCTGTGGGAGATCGACGGACGGATGGACCATTCCGCTCCTGCCGCCGATGAGTGTGCATTCCGCGATCGTTGCGAGAGAACGGGTGGGATACTTTTCCCCTCTCCTCAGGACATGCTGGTACACCTGATCGTTCATGCGGCCTATGATCATCGGCTTGACTGTGGCGGCCTGGTCCTCAGCGACATGGCCGGACTGCTGCACGCCTTTCGCATCGATTGGGACCTATTCTGGAAAGATGCGAGCGCTCGAGGTTATGAACGTGGCGCACGGACTCTGCTGGCCATGGTGCAGAGGCTCTATGATTCGTCGGTAACCATCTGCTGGCCGAAAGGCCAGTCGGGGGTACCTCGACCTGTGCTTGCAGCGGCGGGGCGGTTGCTGTTCCAGGATCTCGCCACCCGGCAAAGCGCAGGCGTCTATGCAACTGCAACGGCGGGAGGCTGGGCCAAACTGCTGCGCAGGCTGCGTGCACGTCGTGCCAGTGCGCAGGAGCCTGGCACGACGGCCCGGGAGCTTGCCGGGGAAGGTGGTTACGGGATGTGGGCGCTCGACCGCCTCAAGCGAACGGCGACCGACATGTCACGCCGCCGCGTGCTGGAACAGGGTCGCGATCTTGCGGTGATGAGCCGCTGGCTGGACAGAGGCGTGATATGAGCCCGGCGTTTGAAGTTATTTTCCAGCCAACTTGCGAATAGTTCCCCAGCGATGGTGACGAATAACTGTCCCTGTGGCATCAGTCAGCTTGACGGGACCAGCGAACTGCAAATGATGCCACAGCTTTGCCTTGGGTTACCCCGGCAGCGCGGCGCCATTGACTGCTGAGCCATCGGCATGAGCGGAGGGAAACGGACTTTAGACGATGTTGGGCGAGTTGTTCGATCTCTCAGGCAAACGCGTTTACGTTGCAGGACACGGCGGTATGGTGGGCTCGGCGCTGATACGGCGTTTGTCCAGCGAAGATTGCGAGGTGATCACCGCACCACGCTCGGTTGACTTGCGCGAGCAGGCGGGCGCGAGAGACTGGCTCGAGACGAACCGCCCCGATGTTGTCATCATCGCCGCTGCAAAAGTGGGCGGAATTTTCGCGAACGACCGCTTCCCCGCCGAATTTCTCTACCACAATCTGATGATCGCGGCGAATCTGATCGAAGGCTCGAGGCAGAGCGGCGTGTCAAAGTTGCTGAACCTTGGGTCCTCTTGCATCTATCCCAAGTTCGCTCCCCAGCCGATCACTGAGGAGGCCCTGCTCACTGGTCCCCTGGAACCGACAAACGAATGGTATGCCATTGCCAAGATTGCCGGAATCAAGTTGTGCCAGAGCTACCGTCGGCAATATGGGTGTGACTTTATCAGCGCCATGCCGACCAATCTATACGGCGCCGGCGACAACTTCGATCTGGCGACCAGCCATGTGCTGCCGGCGCTTATCCGCAAGGCCCACGAGGCCATGGCGGCAGATGATCCAGTGCTCGAAATCTGGGGGTCGGGGACTCCGCGCCGCGAGTTTCTCCATGTCGACGATCTCGCAGATGCCTGCGTGTTCCTGCTCAGGCACTATTCGGCTGATCAGCATGTGAATATCGGGTCGGGTGGTGACGTGACCATTCGGGAACTGGCCGAGCTCGTGGCCAGAACCGTCGGTTTTTCCGGCGAGATCGTTCCGGACCTGAGCAAACCGGACGGGGCACCGCGCAAACTGATGGACTCGGGCAAGATTGCTGCTTTGGGCTGGCGTCCCAGGATTGACCTGCCAAGCGGCATTGCCGACACCTATCGGTGGTTCCTTGAGCACGTTGCCTGACCCTCCGGCGCCGGAGCCGCTCCAGGTCCTGATCCTTGGCATCAATTATGCCCCGGAGCCGGTCGGCATTGGACCCTATACGCGTGGGCTGGCGGAAGGGCTGGCGCTGGCAGGATTTGCCGTACATGTCGTGACGGCAACGCCCTCTTATCCGCAGTGGAAGTCCTTTCCGGGCTATTCTGGGCGACGCTGGGTATCTTCCATGGAAAACGGCGTCTTCATCACGCGGTGCCCCGTCTACGTTCCCGCCGAACCAACCGGACTTCGCCGGATCATCCACCTGGTCAGTTTCAGCCTGAGTAGCTTCGTGCCATTGCTGATGAAGGCTGGGCGGCGCAAGCCTGCAATGGTTGTCTGCATCGCACCGTCAATCCTGAGCTTGCCCGTGGCCTGGCTGGGTGCAAGGCTGACTGGTGCGCGGCTGTGGGTCCATGTTCAGGATTTCGAGGTTGAAGCCGCCTTTGCGACGGGCCTGTTGCGGGACGATGGCGTTGTCTCAAAAGCGGCCCGGGCGCTGGAGAACGGCTTGTTGGGACTGGCAGATCGAGTTTCGACGATCAGCCCGCAGATGTGTCGGCGATTGGTTGCCAAGGGGGTTCCGCCCGACAGGGTGCGTGAACTGCGCAACTGGGCCAACGTCCCCGAGATGGATGCCGGAGCGGGCGCGTCCTATCGGGCCGAGTGGAAAATCGGCGAGCGCAAGGTGGCACTCTATTCGGGCAACATCGCCCACAAGCAGGGCATAGAAATTCTGATCGAGGCGGCCAAGGCTCTGGTTTCCCGCAAGGATTTGCTTATCGTCATCTGCGGGGAAGGGCCCAATCGGGCGCGGCTGGAAGAATTGGCCCGTGGTCTTGAAAATGTGCGTTTTGCTGATCTCCAGCCGGCCAACCGCCTGGGGGAATTGCTGGCTTTGGCGAGCATTCACTTGCTCCCCCAGATCAATGGCGCGGCGGATCTTGTCCTGCCTTCGAAGTTGACCAACATGCTGGCATCGGGTCGGCCCGTCATTGCAACGGCGATGCCCGGCACCGGACTCTATGACGAGGTTGACGGCTGCGGTCTGCTGGTACCGCCGGGCGATGCTCAGGCGTTTGCTGCCGCGATCGTCCGACTTGCCGACGAGCCGGCCCTAGCACGCTCATTAGGTCGAAAGGGCCGCGAGCGCAGCGTGGAGCGCTGGCGCGAATGCGCCATCATCGGGCGGTTCGCCGACGAATTTC
>DASTGC010000093.1:0-10177 GCA_035719485.1 Novosphingobium sp. | reverse complement strand
TCGCCGTCCGGGGTGCGGACCGCGATGGTGAGGCCGGAAACTTCGACATGCGCGGCGGTCATGCCCGATCATCCACCGGCTTGAGGGCATCGATCAGGAGGTTCGCGCCGACCGTCAGCGTGGCGATGGCAATCGCCGGGGCAATGATCGCGAGGGCGCCGTAGGTGAGGCCCGAGACGTTTTCGCGCACCAGCGAGCCGAGGTCGGCATGCGGCGGCTGGACCCCGAGGCCAAGGAACGAGAGCCCTGACAGCAGCAACACGATGAAGACGAAGCGCAGGCCCAGATCGGCCAGCCACGGGTGGATCATATTCGGCAGGACCTCGCGCGTGGCGATCCACCGCGCGCTTTCGCCGCGAGCCCGCGCCACGCTGACGAAGTCCAGCCCGACGATGTTCATGGCCAGCGCGCGGGAGATGCGGAAGTTGCCGGGCGTATAGGTGATTGCCGGAATCAGCAGCAGCAAGGTCAGCGAGGAACCGAAGGCTGCAACCAGCACGAGGGCGAGGATCTTGGACGGGATCGAGATCAGCGTGTCCATGGTGCGTGAGAGCACCTCATCCACCCAGCCCCCGCGGATCGCGGCGGTGAGGCCCAGCGCCGTGCCGGAAAAGCTCGCCAGCAGGGCCGAGCCGAGGCCGAGGAACACGGTATAGCGCGCGCCCCACAGCAGGCGGCTGAGCACGTCGCGGCCGAGATAGTCGCTGCCGAGCCAGAAGCGCCGGGACGCGTCGGAAAAGACGTCGTTGTCGACGAAGGCGCCGACCGAATAGGGCGCGATGAACGGCCCGAACAGGGCGGCGGCGAGCCAGAACAGGACGAGCCCGAGCCCGATCCGCCCGGAGAGCGGCAGGGCGCGGACGAAACCGCCGAAGCGAGCCGCGGCGCTCATGGCGCACGCAGCCGCGGATTGGCGAGGATCGCGACCACGTCGGCCACCAGCATCAGCAGCAGGTAGGCCGCGCAGAAGATCATCGCGCAGGCCTGCAGCAAGGGCATGTCGCGGCTGGTCACGGCATTGACCATCAGGCTGGCGAGGCCGGGGAAGTTGAAGATCGTTTCGACGATGATCGCCCCGCCGAGCAGGTAGGACAGCGAGAGCGCGATGGCGTTGATCGTCGGGCCGATGGCGTTGGGCATGACGTGGAACAGCACGATCCGTCGAAACGGCACGCCCTTGAGCTTGGCCATCTCGACATAGGGCAGGTCAAGCTGGTCGGCGACGGCGGCGCGGCTCATCCGCGCCATCTGGGCGACCACCACCACCGTGAGGGTGAGTACCGGCAGGGCACAGGAGCGGATCGTGTCGCCCCAGCTCGCCTCGGGCGAGACCAGCGCGATCGACGGCAGCCACAGCAGCTTCACCGAGAAGACCAGCACGCCGATCGTGGCGACGAGAAATTCGGGCACGGCAATCAGCGACAGGGTCAGCAGGCTCAGTCCCCGGTCGAGCAGGCCGCCGCGGTTGATCGCCGAGGCAATGCCGATCAACAGGGCGAGCGGGACCGAAACCAGCGCGGTGAACCCGGCAAGCATCAGCGTATTGGGCAGGCGGCCGGCGATGACCTCCTTCACCGGCATGTTGGCGACCAGCGACTGGCCCGGATCGCCGCGCACGATGGCGCCGAGCCATTCGACGTAGCGGGTGGCCGCGGGGCGATCGAGCCCCATCTCGTGGCGCAGGGCGGCGACCTGTTCCGGCGTGGCGCTCTGGCCAAGCGTTTCCTCGGCGGCGTCTCCGGGAAGGAGACCGGAAATGGTGAAGACCACGGCCGAGACCAGGAACAGGGTGAGCAGCGCAGCCCCGATCCGCTTGAGGATCAGGGGCAGGAGGCCGGTCAGCGCCGAGCCGGAGGATGCCGCCCCGCTCATCAGGCGTCCCACCAGGCATATTCGGCGAAGCGGTAGCCCATGAGCCCGCCGAAGGGCAGCGCGGTCATGCCCCTGAGGCGGCTGTCATGGCCGTCGAGCATGTTGATGAAGATCGGGATCGCCACCCCGCAGTGATCGTGGACAATGCGCTGCATCTCGCCATAGAGCTCCTTGCGCCGGTTCTCGTCGGCCTCGCCGCGGGCCTCGAGCAGCAGCTTGTCGAACAGCGGGTTCTTCCACTTGCACTCGTTCCATTCCGCATCGGAACGGAAGAACTGGCTGAACAGCATGTCCAGCGTGGGCCGCGGGTTGACGTTGCCGAAGGTCAGCGGGTGCTTCATCCAGTGCGCCGACCAGTAGCCATCGGCCGGCATCCGGTTGACCGCAAGCTCCAGCCCGATGCGCGAGGCATATTCCTGCAGCACCGAGGCCATGTCGACCGACCCGGTCGCCGCGGTCGAGGCATAGACCGGCAGGCGCACGCCGACGAGGCCGGAACGCTTGAGGTGCCAGCGGGCGCGATCGAGATCGAGCTGGGTCTGCGGGATGTTCGGATTGAAGTAGGGATGCGAGGGTGGAACCGGGTGGTCGTTCGCAACCTCGGCATAGCCGCGATAGAGCGCGCGCCGGATCAGCGGACGATCGACCATGTACTTGATCGCGGCTACGAAATCCGGATTGCCGGTGGGCATCAGGTCCTGCCGCATGATGAGGTCGGTGTAGAGCCCCGACCCGGTGGTCAGCAGCGAAAAGCCGGGGGTGCGTTCGACCCGGCGGGTGGACAGCGGGCTGATCGCCAGCGCGGCCTGGACATCGCCGGCGAGGAGCGCGTTGACCCGGCTCGGCTCGTCGGGAATGGCGATGATCTCGATCCGGTCGAGATAGGGCCGGCCGGGCATGAAATAGTTGGGGTTGCGGGTGACGACCGTGCGCACGCTGGGCTTGAAATCGCTGAGCACGTAAGGCCCGGTGCCGTTGCCAGTCGGCTTGGCCTCGCCAGCGCGCACGATCAGGAAATAGGATTGCGAGAGGATCTGGGGAACGTCGGCATTGGCCCCGGTCAGGCGCAGGATCACGCCGTAGCGGCCGTCGGCCCGCACTTCGGCAAACTGCTTGGCGATTGCCGCGGCCTTGGAGCCGATCTTCGGATCGGTGTGGCGCCACAGCGAATGGACCACGTCGGCACTGGTCAGCTCGGCGCCGTCGTGGAAATGGACCCCGCGCCGCAGGGCGATATGCCAGGTGATCCGGTCCGCACTCTCGATCCGCTCGGCCAGCGAAAGGTGCGGGCGCAGGTCGGTCTCCATGCGCGTGAGGCCACCATAGAGGCAGTAATGACGCATGTAGTCGGTAGCGAGGCTGCCCTTGGCCGGGTCGAGCGTATCCGCGGTCGACGAGGCCATCATGGCCACGCGGATAGAGCCGCCGCGCCGCGGCACCGGCAGGGCCGCGCTGCGCCCGCCGGGCAGGGCAAGCATGCCCGCGGTGGCCATGCCGGTGCCGATCAGAGCCCGGCGCGAGAAGGCCGGCGGGTCGCTCAATGCAGCCAGTCCTGCAGGCGGAACCAGGCGCCGACCATCGGCAGGAACCATGGCTTGCCAATGTGGCCGGGAATTGCCGGCCAGGCGAGATCGGCAAAGGGATTGGCGGCGAGCTCGCCGCCCATCACCCGGGCCATGCATTGGCCCATGTGCGTGGCCATCTGCACGCCGTGGCCGGAATAGCCCATGGCGTAGAACAGCCCGTCATGCTCCCCGGCGCGCGGCAGGCGGTCGGCGGTGAGATCGATGGTGCCGCCCCAGCGGTGCTCGATCGGTGTCCCCGCCAGTTGCGGGAACATGCCCGCCATGGCCTTTTCGAGGATCACCGCGCCGGTAAGGTCGCTGGCCGGGTTGGACATGACGAACTGCGCGCGACCGCCGAAGATCAGGCGGTCATCGGCGGTGAGGCGGAAGTAATTTCCCACGATCCGGCTGGTCACATAATTGCGCCGGTTGGGAAACAGCTCGGCGATCAGGTCGGGCGCCAACGGCAGGGTGGCGATGTTGAAGGCGCCGACCGAGACGATGCGGCGGCGAAACCAGCCGAACGGCCGGCCCGGGCTGGCCCCGCCGGTCGCGACCAGGACCTGCTGCGCCCGCACGTGCCCGCGCGGGGTGACGACCTTCCACCCGGCCCCGTCGCGCGCGATGTCAGTCACCGGCGCCTGTTCCCAGATAGCGGCGCCGAGCGCGGCGACGCGATCGGCCATGCCTCGCCCGAAGCGGCCGACGTGGAGCTGTGCGCCGGTCTTCTGCACCAGTGCGCCGTGGAAGGCTGAAGAGCCCACTTCACGGCTGATCTCACCAGGCTCGATTAGTTCCACTGCCGGATCGACCTCGCGCGACAGGATCTCGTAGGCGGCGGCGAGGTGGGCGAAGTGCTGCGGCTTGGCGGCTAGCTTGGCGCGGCCGGAGCGGCGGAAATCGCAGGCGATCCCCTCTTCGCTCGCAATCCGTTCGACCGTGTCGACCGCGTCGCAGTGCGCAAGGTACCAGGCGCGGGCCCGGTCAAGGCCGTGGGCCTTGGTCAAGGCACCGAAATCGTGGGCGGTGCCGGCATTGCATTGCCCGCCGTTGCGGCCCGAGGCCGCGCCGCAGACCATGCCCGCATCGAGCACGGCAACGCTCACCCCGTCCTTGGCCAGGGCCAGCGCGGCCGACAGCCCGGTGAACCCCGCCCCGATCACGCAGACGTCGAACTGGCCCTCGACTGCCCCGGTGCGCGCCTGGGTGAACGGGGGTGCGCTGGCTTGCCAGTAGGACAGGTTCGGCGGGAGGGCGGCGCTCACGACGGTACGCTCAGAGGCCGACGAGCGCCGGCAGGCAACCGATGTGCGGAATCTCGACGTCGCGGTAAAACGGGTTGGACGGTTCGTGGCCGCGGCCGACGAAAACCTGGCAGAGGAAGCCGAGGTCATGGGCGGTATTGTGATCATAACGGAAGCTCGACGACACGTGCATGCCCACTTCCGGACCCCAGCCGAGCTGGTCGAACATGTATTCGAAGGCCTGCTGGCGCGGCTTATAGGCCTGGGCGCTCTGGGCGGTGTGGACCTGGTAGAACGGCGCGCCAAGCGTGGCGACGTTCTTGTGGATCTGGTCGTTCATCGCATTGGAGAGGATGACGAGCGGGATCTTGTCGCCGATCTTCGACAGGCCGCCGACGACGTCGGGATGCGGCCCCCAGGTCGGCACGGCCTGGTAGATCGCCTCGCCGTATTCGTCCTTGTATTCAAGGCCCCACTTCTTGGCGGCGCGGGCCAGGGCATTGCCGATCACCTCATTGTAGGGCTTCCACGCGCCGAGCACCTCATCGAGACGGTAGGTGGCAAAATCCTTGAGGAAGGCGGCCATGCGCTCTTCGGGGACGCGGTCGCCGTAGAAGCCGCGGGCCATGTCCGACATGTGGAACTTGATCAGCGTGCCGTAGCAATCGAAGCTGATGAACTTGGGGCGAATGATATAGTCCTGGGTGCTCATTGGGCGCGTTCCCTCTCTCGCGCGGCAGCCCCGGGCTACCTCGCCAACAACCACATAAGGCCACTCGTCGGCCGGAACTTGTGCCCGATTGGCAGGTGGGAGCAAGCCCTTCGGCACTATTCCTCGGCGCCTTTCAGCATGGAATGCCGCAGGCTGCAGGGCGGTTGAAATCGGCGCGTGAATAGGACCTTGCCGGAGGTGCGATACCTCTTACGACGACGGTCCCGGGGGCAACCCGGCACAAGCTGCCGCTCTCAGGCGAGCGGGCGGTAGATCGCGAAAACCTTGGCCGCGTGAACGCGGCTCTCCCAGCTGCACGAGGCGCCCTGCTCGATCAGAAACACATCGTCCTTGGCGAACGTCCCCTCGCGGCCGAGCTCATCGACGAAGGTGACGCTGCCTTCGAGCAGGACCATCAGCTCGTAATGGGCATAGCGCATGGCCCGGCGGTGATACGGCGTGGAATCCCAGACACCGACGGTAAACAGCCCGTCGGCCGAGCGGAACTGGGTGTGGTTGCGGCATGATGGAGTCTCGCCCACCAGCAATTCGGCAAGGGGAGCGCCGGAGGGTTGGAGCTCGGTGTCGAGCGCCACCGGGGTGAGCGCGGCAGAGCCCGGCGCGGCTTCGGTGTGGCGCATGTAGATCAGGGTCGCCGGAGCGGCAGCCTGCCAGGTGAAGCCGGTGCCGGAGCCGAGCACGCAGCTGGCGCCTTCGTCCAGTGCAACGTGGCCCCCGATGGTGGCGAAGCTGGCGCTGCCGCTTGCGGCGAAGAAGAACCAGTCTCCGGCCAACGCAGCGACGGCGCCGCTCCCTGCGTGAAGATGGATCGCGCCGACTTCGACCGGCCCCCGTCGTAGCGGCAGGACTTTCCGGCCGCTTGCGAAAGGATCGGCAGCCGGTGTGTCGGCCCCCTTGGGTGCCGTGGCGGCGGCGAAGGCGCGCAGGTCGGTGAAGCTGGGGCAGGTGGTCGTTGCGGTCATGGCTCAGATTCCCGTGAGAAGGGTGGACAAGGGTTCGATGCAATCTGGTTCGAGTTCGCGCAGGGCCTGCTCGAGGCTCCCGCAATCCTGCGCGCGGCGGGCCACGGCGGCTGCCCGGGCATAGCCGATCAGCGGCACCAGCTCGGTGGCGAGCGCGGTGCTGCGGGCGACGTTTTTGCGGCAGCGTGTCTCGTCGGCGGTAATCCCGGCAACGCATTCGCGCGCGAGCATTTCCATCGCATTGGCCAGCAGATGGACCGCCTCGTGGATCGACCAGAATATCACCGGCTCGAAGGCATTGAGCTGGAGCTGGCCAGCCTGGGCGGCGAAGCCGACCGTGACGTCAAGGCCGAATACGCGGAAGGCGGCCGCGTTCACCGCCTCCGGAATGACCGGGTTGACCTTGCCCGGCATCAGCGAGGAACCGGGCTGGCGCGCGGGCAGGCGGATCTCGCCGATCCCCCCGGACGGGCCGCTGGAGAGGAGGCGCAGGTCGTTGGCGATCTTGCACAGCTTGGCCGCCACCCGCTTGAGCATGCCGGAATAGAGCACGAAGGCGCCCATGTCCCAGGTTGCCTCGATCAGGTTGGCGGCGGGGACCACGGGCTTGCCGGCCACCTCGGCCAGTTCGGCGCAGATCGCCGCGCGGTAGGCGGGGCTGGCGGCGATACCGGTGCCGATCGCCGTCCCTCCGAGGTTCACCTCCAGCATCAGCGCGGCGGTTTCGCCGGCGCGCTGGATATCCTCTCGCAGGGTCGTGGCGAAGGCGGCGAATTCCTGGCCGAGGGTCATCGGCACGGCATCCTGCAACTGGGTCCGGCCGAGCTTGACCACGCCGGCAAAGGCCGCGGCCCGCTCGTCCATCGCGCCGGCCAGCGCCATCAGCCCGGCGCAGAGCCGGTCGTTGAGGGCATGGACCGCCAGCCGCACGGCGGTGGCATAGGCATCGTTGGTGGACTGGTTGCGGTTGACGTGATCGTTCGGGTTGACGGCGAGGCTACCGCGCGGCTGGCCGAGCAATTCGTCGGCGCGATTGGCGATGACTTCGTTCACGTTCATGTTGGTCGAGGTGCCCGCCCCGCCTTGGCAGGCATCGACCGGGAAGTGCTCGTGGTGCCGCCCCGTAAGCAGTTCGTTGCAGACAGCAATGATCGCATCCGCCACGTCGGCCGGCAGGTCGCCGACCCGACGGTTGACCCGGGCCGCGGCCTGCTTGACCTGGGCAAGCGCAACGATCAGCTCGGGCATCGCGGCGATGGTGACGCCGGAGAGCGGGAAGTTACGCCGCGCCCGTTCGGTCTGGGCGCCATAGAGCCGGTCCGCCGGAACATCGACGAGGCCGAGCGAATCGCGTTCGGTGCGGATGGTGGTGGCCTCGGGCATGGTCCATAGTCCTCTGCGGTGGCCGATCGTGGCACGGCAGACCCTGGGGGAGCTTCCGTTGAACCGCCGCGCAGCAGCACGAACTGCCTTTGCTGCGGCCGAAATGGCTCAGTAGCCGCGCGTGCGATCGACCTCGCCGAGCAGCGGCTGGCCGGCGAGGTCCCGCCGCAGGTTGTCGATCAGCACCTCGACCGCACTATCGCGGCGGGTGATCCCGGCAACGTGCGGAGTCATCAGGATGGCCGGGTGCGACCAGAACGGATGGCTTTCGGGCAAAGGTTCGGGCTCGGTCACGTCGAGCATGGCGGCGGACAGCTGGCCTTCGGCGAGTGCAGCCAGCAGGTCATCCTGGACGAGGTGCCCACCCCGCGCGGCGTTCACCAGGCAGGCGCCTCGCGGCATGCGGGCGAAAGTCTCGCGGCTGAGGATGCCGCGCGTATCGTCGGTGAGCGGGAGCAGGCAGACTAGGATTTCGGCGGAAGCGAGGAAGGCGTCCATTCCCGCCGCGCCGGAATGGCAGGTCACCCCGGCGATATCGCGCGGTGAGCGGCTCCAGCCGGAGAGACGGAAGCCATGGGGGGCGAGCGCCGCGAGGGCGGCCTGGCCCAGTTCGCCCAGCCCCATCACGCCGACGCTGCGCTGACGCGCAGGTGGCACGTCGCGCCACGCCCAGGTTCCGGCGCGCTGGTTGGCGAGATGGAAGGGCAGGTGGCGATGGAGGGCGAGCACCGCCATCGACACATAGTCGGCCATGGTATCAGTGATACCCGGCTCGATCATGCGAACCACGCGCAGGCCGGGGGGCAGGCGGTCGACCGCGAGCTGGTCAACCCCTGCGCCGATGCTGAACAGGACCTCGAGGTTGGGCAGGGCCGCGATCACGTCATCCGGCAAGGTCCAGGCGATGACATGGCGCACCGCTGCGGGATCGGCCACCTCGGGCCAGGATTCGAACGTCACTTGCGGAAGGGCGGCGCGGATCGCCTCCCCCCAGGTCCGTCCCCGCTCGGCATCGCCGATGTGCAGCAGCCTCATGCCTTGCCCTTTCTCCGGTTGCGCAGCCACATGCGCGTGCCGGCATAGACCAGAAAGACCAGCGCCGCGGCTTCGCCCAGCAGCAGGGCAAGGCCCGCAGGCCCGAACTTTTCGCCCGTATGCAGCGCCAGCACCTTCATCCACAGCACCGGATTATCGCGCGCAGGGATGGCCTTCAGCACCACGCCGTCGCTCGGGCGGACGGAGACCACGTGAACCGCGCGGGCGTTTCTTTCCGGCGCATCGAAATTGACGGTCAACCTGTCTGCCTTCGGGAAGCGCACGTCTCGCAGCCGTGCCCCTGGGAACAGGGCCTGGGCCGAGGCCAGGGCGCGGTCGATCTCGGTCGGGGAGAGCGCCGGGGCGGAAGCCGCGGGGCCACCCGAAGGCGCCATTGCGTCGATCACGTCCGGGACCGAGAGCAGGACCCCGGTCGCGCCGCTGAATAGGGCAAGGGCTGCAACCAACGCGCCGGCCGAGCGGTGCCACTGGCGCAGGCGGGCATGGCCAGGCAGCCTGCTCCGCACGCGCAGCGCCTGCGGGATATGACGCAGGCCCGGCCACCAGAAGACGAGGCCGGAGAGGGCGGAAAGGAAGAGGGCCGCCCCGAGGGCGGCGACGACCGCCAGCCCGGCAGTTCCGCTCGCCAGACCATAATGCAGTTGAAGCACGGCCCGGTAGGGGAAGCGCCAGAGGCTGCCGCTTTCCAGGGGGCGAGCGGTGGCGCCGTCAAGCGCGGTATAGGAGCGCAGGCCTCCGGGGCCGCTCATCTCGGCGAAGGCATCCGGGCCGGTGCTGGCGGGGAGGAACAGCCGCGTGACCCTGAATCCGGGCTGCGCCTCGCGCGCGGCGGCGACGAAGGTACCGGCGCTCGGGATCGTGGACGGAGGGGCCGCGACTGTGGCTTCGCGGATGACGAGAAACGCCCCGGTCAGCGCCTGGACCAGCAGGAACGGAGCCATGACCAGGCCGAGCCAGCGATGAATGGAGAGGAAACCGGCGCGGCGCATGGGAGGTTTTTGGCACCTCGGGCCGGCGGGCGAAAGGGCAGCCGGGAAAAGGAACCGGGCCGCCCACGAGGGAACGGCCCGGTCCAGGGGTGGAGAGGGTTAGAACTTGTAGGTTGCGCTGACCTTGAAGCTGCGCGGCGCACCCGGGAAGGTCCAGAGAGCCGCGTAGGAGTTCGCAAACCAACGCTTGTTGAACAGGTTGTCGACATTGGCGTTGAGGCGGATGTGATTGGTCACATCGACCGAAGCCAGCAGCTTCACCAGCGTTGCCGAAGGCAGGTAGTAGGTCGTCGCCGTCTCACCGAGGCGGCGGTCGATGTACTGCACGCCAGCACCGATCGTGGCCTTGCGGTCCTCGCCAAGGCGGAAGTCC
>DASTGC010000092.1:0-15052 GCA_035719485.1 Novosphingobium sp. | reverse complement strand
GCACCGGCTCGCGGTCGGGAAGCTCATGCCTGAATCGATCCCCCGCAGCCCTTGCGCGCAGCCGCCATTGATTGCGCGCGTCCGCTGCAAGGGGATGGAAGTCGCCGGGATCAAGGTGCTCGACCTCTCTCTGGCCGGATGCATGATCGGCATCGGCGGCTGGCTGCCGCGTGAGGAGCAGCGGGTCCTGGTCAGCCTGCCAGATCTCCCCAACCTCCCCGCCGGCGTCCTGTGGGTCGAGAGCGGCCGGGCGGGTATCCTTTTCGATGACCTCCTGAATCCCGTCATCTACGAACATCTCCTCGCGGCCTACGCCTGCGGTGGAGAGTGATCGCCGGTAAAGAATTGCCCCGCCTGCGTGGTTGGGGAGTGCAGGCGGGGCCAGGAGAGGGTGGGCGGCTGCGCTTCTGCGGCCGATGAGATTAAATACATAGAATTGCTTGATAATTTATTACCCGCCAAGCCCCTCTCCGGGCCTTGACCGACTCGCGATGCCTCCGCATGGCCGGCCCATGGAGATCGTCGGCGACTATGACTATCACATGCAACTGGCCCTCGCAGCGCGCCAGCGGGCCGATGCCAGCGACGACGCCGATCTCTCCCGCCGCCTGCGCGAGGTGGCCATCAGGCACGAGCGGCGTGCACGGACGCTGTTGCGGCTGGCACGCTCTCGCAAACCGGATGGGGCATCGTAGTGACGCTGATGCGCCTGCGATCTCCACCCCGTCGGCGGCAGGTTTTCGGCCCGGCGGCCCCTATAATCTGTATAAATACCAATAACTTGAGTCTTGAACCAGCGCTCCTTCAAGCTAAGACTGGGCAGAATGAAGGATCTGCTCTCTCTTGACGCCCTCGCGCTGCTTCTCGTGATTGCAGGCTTGGCCATCGGCTTCATCGCACTGCGCCGATAGCACGCGATCGTGTTCTAGGGCCGGAACGCAGGCATCACCTTGCGCGCGAATATCTCGGCATAGTGTACCAGGCGCTCGGGCGGGAGTCCGGTCGGCATCGGCAGGATCACCTGCTCGGGGCGCAGGTGCGCCATGCCGCGGATATGGGCAATCGCTTCGTCCGGCGTGAAGACGTGCAATTCTCCGCTGGCCTTGTAGGCGTCGAGCGTCATCGGCGTCGTGCCTGTCGCTCCCAGGGCGCCATCCTCGGCCGCCCAACCGGCGTAACTGTTGTTGACGTGCAGGAAGTAGGGCGCCAGCTCCTCCACGGCTTCGGCCGGATCATCGGCCACCACGAAAGTGGGATCGTAGACCCGCACGCGCGCCGTCGCCGGATCGCACCCCGCTTCGGCCCTGAGCTGGACATAACGCTCACAAGCCTCGGGGGGGCCTACGAAGCCATCGCCGAGGGTCACGGCCCGCATGATCGCCTTGTCGGCGAAACCGCCGATGAACATCGGCACGCGGCCGCCGGGCGGTGTCAGGGTGACGCGGGCGCCCTCCAGGTGGAAGTGCCTGCCGTCCCAATCGACCGTTTCGCCCGCCCACAGCCGCGGCATGATCTGCAGCATCTCGGTGAACCGGCCGGCGCGGGTGCGGAAGTCCACGCCCATCGCGGCGGCTTCCTTGCGCCGGTAGCCGAGCCCCATGCCGAGATCGAGCCGGCCGTTCGAGATGATCGCCAGCGTGGCGCTGTCTTCCGCCAGGCGCAGCGGGTCATAGAGCGGACCGAGCATGACGCCGTTCGTCAGCCGCATCCTGCTTGTCCGCATGGCGATCGCCGTTAGCACGATGAGCGGCGAACACAGGTGGCCGTCGTCGGACAGGTGGTGTTCCGACATGCAGGCGACAGTAAACCCAAGCCGCTCGGTCTCGGCGGCGACGTCCAGCATTTCGGCGTAGAACTGCGGCCATGGTCGCGCGGCGAATGGTGGGTTGCGCAGTGCGTAGAGATAGCCGAATTCGATCGCTTGCTGCGCCGTCATGCCTGCTCTCCCCTTGCCACGTGCGCGGCCGTTGCGGTTTATGGCTTGAATTGCTGGAGCATATCGACGGCCTTGCCTGCTGCATAGTCGTCCGCCTCACTGCCCCATTGCGCATTTCCCTCAGTCGGGCGAGGAAAGGGCATGGCAGACAACACCGGGTCGCGCGGGCTCACCCGCCGCAAGTTCTACAAGGCGGAGCAGGAAGCCTCCTTCGCCGAATCCCATCCGCACGATACGCCGCAGACGCAGAGCGAATCCTATCGCCTCGCCTTTCGCGATACCGGCTTCCTCTTGCGCGAGGAGCTGCGCCCGGTCCGCTTCCAGCTCGAGCTGCTCAAGGCCGAGATGCTGCTCGACGAGGCGCGGATCGGCTCGACGCTCGTGGTCTACGGCTCTGCCCGCATTCCCTCGCCGGAAATGGCAGAAGCTGCGCTCAACACTGCCACCACGCCCGAGCGCCGCGCCGTGGTCGAGCGGCTCGTTGCCAAGTCGCGCTACTACGAGGAGGCGCGCCGTCTCGGCCAGCTCGCCGCCAGCCAGGCCATCGTCGAGGATGGGATGCGCCAGTTCGTGGTCTGCTCGGGCGGCGGTCCCTCGATCATGGAAGCGGCCAACCGCGGCTCGGTCGAGGCCGGCGGCGAGACCATCGGCCTCAACATCGTCCTGCCGCATGAGCAGGCGCCGAACCAGTATGTCACCCCGGGCCTGTCGTTCCAGTTCCACTATTTCGCCTTGCGCAAGATGCACTTCCTCCTGAGAGCGCGGGCTGTCGCCGTCTTCCCCGGCGGCTACGGCACTTTTGACGAGATGTTCGAGCTGCTTTGCCTGATCCAGACCGGCAAGATGAAGCCCATCCCCGTTCTGCTCTTTGGCGGGGAATTCTGGAAGCGGGTCATCAATTTCGAAGCCCTGTCCGAGGAAGGGGTGATCAACCCCGAGGACCTAAACCTGTTCACGCCGGTCGAAACGGCGGAAGAGGGCTGGGACGTGATCCGCCGGTTTTACGACCTGGATTGAAGGGCATCGCTGCCACTCATCTCACCGTTCCTCCTGAGAAGCCTTGAAGCCTTCGGCTGAAAGGTGTCTCAAAGGACCCCGGCGCGGCGCAAGGTGCTTCGAGACGGTCCTCAGCTTTCAGCTTTGGCCCTCCTCAGCACGAAGGGAGGAGGAGGCTTAACGCCCGACCCCCTGGTGCCCCAACGGCCCATGCCCCGTGCCGAACCCCGGCGCCGCCGCCAGCGCGGCCCGGACGAACGCTCGCCCCCCCTCAACCGCCTCGACCAGCCCAAGCCCCGCGCCCAGCGCCGTCGCGATCGCACTGGCGAGAGTGCAGCCGGTCCCATGGGTATGGCGCGTCGCGATCCGCCCTGCGCGCCAGATCACTGGCTCGCACCCCGGAACCACCAGCCGATCCTCGACGACCGGCCCTTCGGCATCCCCGCCCTTGGCGAGATAGGCCACCCCGCGTGCCGCCATGGCCGCCTCGCCCCCCAGCGCCGCCAGCTCCGGCACATTGGGCGTGGTCAGCATTGCCAGCCCCATCAGCCGCTCGAACGCCGCGATCGTTTCCTCATCTGCCAAGACTGCCCCGCTGGTGGCGATCATCACCGGATCGAACACCACCGGGCAGTCCAGCCGCTCCAGCCGATCCGCCACCACGTGGCCGATCGCCGCCGAGCCCAGCATCCCGATCTTCACCGCGTCCACGCCTATGTCGCTGGTGCAGGCGTCGATTTGCGCCGCGATCAGCTCCGGGGAAAGCGCCTCCACCGCGGTCACGCCCAGCGAGTTCTGCGCCGTGATCGCGGTAATCGCGGTCATCGCATAGCCGCCGAGCATGGTGATCGTCTTGATGTCGGCCTGGATACCAGCGCCGCCCGACGAGTCCGAGCCGGCGATGACGAGGATGCGGGGAGGCTTGGTCAAATCCATCATCACCTCTCCGCTCCCGTTCGTGTCCAGCGAAGTCGAGACACTGCAGCGCGGGCGTGTCTCGACTTCGCTCGACACGAACGGGTCGGGATGGGCAAGAAGGTCAACCCTTGTATCGCCGCACCGTCGAAGCAGGACTCTTCGCCAGATGCTTTCGCGCCCGCGTCGGCCGGTCGAGCAATTCCCCGCCGCAGTTCGGGCAGGCCTCGTCCAGCGCTTCGGCGCACTCGGCGCAGAAGGTGCACTCGAACGAGCAGATGAAGGCCCCCGGCAGGTCCGCCGGCAGGTCCGTCCCGCAGCGTTCGCAATCGGGCCGCATTTCGAGCATCAGGCGGCGGCCTCGCGCACGGCATCGCAGATCGTGTTGACCACCTGCTCGACCTCGCCCGCATCGTCGCCCTCGGCCATGACCCGGATCACCGGCTCGGTGCCCGAAGGCCGGATCACCAGCCGCCCGCGCCCGTTCAGCTGCTGCTCGACATCGGCGATGACCGCCTTCACCTTCGCGTTCTCCAGCGGCTTGCCACCGGCAAAGCGCACGTTTTTCAGCAGCTGCGGCACCGGATCGAACAGGTGGAGCAACTCGCTAGCCTTCTTGCCCGATTTCACCAGAGCCGCCAGAACCTGCAGGGCGGCCACCGTGCCGTCGCCGGTCGTCGCATGGTCGAGCAGGATCATGTGGCCCGATTGCTCGCCACCCACGTTGAACCCGCCGCTGCGCATCCGTTCCAGCACGTGCCGGTCGCCCACCGCGGTCCGCTCAAGCGTCAGTCCGTGGCCGGCAAGGCAGCGCTCCAGTCCGAGGTTCGACATGACCGTCGCCACCACGCCGCCGCCGCGCAGCGCCCCGCGCGCCGCCATTTGCGTGCCGAGCAGGGCCATGATCTGGTCGCCGTCGACCACCGCGCCCATCTCGTCGATCACGATCAGCCGGTCGGCATCGCCATCCAGCGCGATGCCGATGTCGGCCCCGCTCGCCACGACCGTCTCGCGCACCAGGTCGAGGTGGGTCGAGCCACATTTGTCGTTGATGTTCTTGCCATTGGGGCTGACGCCGATGGAGATGACCTCCGCCCCCAGTTCCCAGATCGCGCTGGGGGCAACCTGGTAGGCCGCGCCATTGGCGCAATCGACCACGATCTTGAGCCCGTCGAGCCGGACGTTTTCCGGCAGCGACCCCTTGACCGCGTGAATATAGCGCCCCCGCGCATCGTCGATCCGGCGGGCGCGGCCGATCTCTGGGGCATCGGCGAGCGCGATCTCCTCGCCGAGCATGGCTTCGATCGCCAGCTCGTCCTTGTCCGACAGCTTGAACCCGTCGGGGCCGAACAGCTTGATCCCGTTGTCCTCATAGGGGTTGTGGCTGGCCGAAATCATCACACCGACATCGGCGCGCAGTTCGCGCGTGAGCAGGGCTACGGCCGGCGTCGGCATTGGCCCGAGCAGGACCACATCCATGCCCACGCTCGTGAAACCGGCGACCATCGCGTTTTCGAGCATGTAGCCGGAAAGGCGTGTGTCTTTGCCTATGACCACACGGTGGCGGTGATCGCCACGCAGGAATCTCTGGCCGGCGGCCTGGCCCACCTTCATCGCCGTCGCGGCGGTCATCGCCCCGGCATTGGTCCGTCCGCGAATGCCGTCGGTGCCGAAATACTGCTTGCCCATGCCTGCCTGTGCACTCCTGAGCGGCCGGTGCCGGCCGTTGCGCCCGCCATGCCGCAGCGCGCCGGAAATGTCACGCCGGCTGGCGGAGCGGCGGGTGGACTCTGTCATGCGGCCGGCGGGGCAACCTTCCTTTCGATAGGGCGTTCCCCGCGGGAGCCCGCGCCGCCGGGCGACTCTGTCTCATCTCAGCCCCGCCGGAGATCCCATGTCCATTTCCCTGATGCCCCTGCCCTATGCCCGCGATGCCCTGGCTCCCGCGATTTCCGCCGATACGCTCGACACCCACCATGGCAAGCACCACAAGGCCTATGTCGACAAGACCAATGCCGCCATCGCCGACGGGCCGCTGGCCAATGCCAGCCTCGAGGAGATCGTCGCCCGATCGCGCGGCGGGAAACAGGGCCTGTTCAACAATGCCGCGCAGACGTGGAACCACGGATTTTACTGGGCCAGCCTCAGCCCCCGGAGTTCGCAGCCGTCCGGCGATCTTGCAGCAGCAATTGAGCGCTTCGGCGGGCAAGACAAGTTGATCGAGGAACTTTCCACCCGCGGCGCCAACCACTTCGCCTCGGGCTGGGTCTGGCTTGCGGGCGACAATGGGAAGCTCACAGTGATCGAAACCCACGATGCGGACACCCTCGCCGACCAGGGTCCCGTGCCCCTGCTGGTGATCGACCTCTGGGAACACGCCTATTACCTCGACCACAAGAATGTCCGACCGGACTATCTCAAGGCCGTGCTCAACGATCTGCTGAACTGGGACTTCGCCGGCGAGAATCTCGCCCGCAGCAGCCGCTGGACCTATCCGGCCTGAGCGGCTTGCGCGGAAGCGTCAGGTACCACCTGCGCTTCCGCAGGCCCGCCGGTGGTTTCTTCGCCCGCCGCCACCTCGGGCAGATGGGGAAACAGCGGCTCGCCGAAAATGAACCCGATCAGGTTGGGCTTGCCGAGGTGTTCGAACGTCGCCGTCAGGGTGATCAGGATCGGCACCGAGAGCAGGGCACCCAGTACGCCCCAGACCCAGGTGAAATAGGAAAACGAAAACAGGATCAGCACCGGGTTGACGGTAAATCGCCGGCCGAGAATCGAAGGTGTCACCACGTTGGATTCGATCGCGTGGAGGCCGAGGTAGGCCGCCGGGGCGATCAGCGCCTCGCCGATCGAGGGGGCCGTCGCCAGGCCGACGAGGGCGAGCACCCCGATCATCGAGAGCGGACCGATGTAGGGAATGAAATTCAGCAGGGCAGCGATCCCGCCCCACATGATCGGAGCATTCCACCCCAGCAGCCAGGCGCCCGTGGCCGTGATTGCCCCGACGCCGACATTGATCATGGCGACGGTCAGGATATAGGTTCCCACCCGGTCCTGGATCGCGCGCAGCAGCCGCGCCGCCTTGAGGCTGGAGCCGACGCTGGTCCGGTCGACCAGCAGGTGTCGGCGCATCCGTAGTCGGCTCTCGACCATGAAATAGGCCATCAGGAAGGTGAGGATCGTCTCGAGGATCACGCTCGGCGTGGCCACGGCCAGCTGCTCGATCAGCGACGGCGAGGCTACCACCACCTCGCGCGTCGGCGGACGACCCGAAACGCGGGCCAGCGCCTTGTTGATGTCGTTGAGCCAGTCGAAGCTGGAGCGCAGCTTGACGATCTGCTGCGTGGCCCGGCTCACCATCGCCGGCACGTCGTCCACCAGTGCCAGGGCCGGCTGGACGATGACGGTGATCGCCACCAGCAGGAAGACCACGAGAAACAGCACCGCCAGCGCCGAGGCAATCCCGTTGGGTAGCCCTGTGCGCAGGAACTGGTCGGCCAGCGGTGACAGCACGACCGAGAGCATCAGCGCGGTCACCACCGGCAGGAACACCACCGAGCCGATCGAGAGCACGAACGGAAGAGCCAGGAGCAGGCCGATGCCCAGCAACATCACCAGCGCCGAGGTCAGCCGGAGCTCTTGCGCTGCGAAGATCGCGGGGTCGGCGCGCACGGCCTCGGATTCAGCCGTGGCAAACGGCTGTCGCGGCGGCGGCGGCGCAGTCTTTGCGACCCGCGTCGGGGACTTGGCCCTGGTCATGCATGCATCCTAGGCTGCTTGCCCGGTGGATCAAGCGGCGCAGTGCGCCGCCCTGTCGTGCTGCAGCCTACTCCAGCGAACCACCGTGGGAAACGTGCTCGAGGTCTTTCATGATCGCGGCATGGGCGGCATCCTCGCCACCCGATCCGCGGCGGGGCAGCTCGCCGCTCTCGATCATCCGCGTGAGTGCGGCCCGGGCCCGTCCGACCCGGCTCTTGATCGTACCCACCGCGCACTGGCAGATCTCGGCGGCTTCCTCGTAGGAAAATCCGCCCGCGCCGACCAGCAGCAGCGCCTCGCGCCGCTCAGGCGGCAGGGTCAGCAGGGCCCGGTGCATGTCGGAGAGGTGCAGCGGTGCCTCCTGTCCGGCGGGCGCGGTAAGGGTCCGCTCGGCCACGGACTCGTCGTATTCGCCGCGGAAGCGGTTGCGGCGCATGTCGGTGAGATAAGCGTTGCGCAGGATCACGAACGTCCAGGCCCGCATCGAGGTGCCCGGCTCGAACCGCTCCTGGGCGGCCCATGCCTTCAGCAGGGTTTCCTGCACGAGGTCGTCGGCAAGGTCGGGGCGTCCGCAGAGGCCCCGGGCGAAAGCCCGCAGGTGCGGGATGACTTCGGTCAGCTCGTGCTTGAAAGCTCGCTTGTCCTTGGCAGTTCGCAGCTCGGCCGAACGTTGCGAACCAGTTCCGGCAGGATCGCCCGAAGCGGGATCAGATGTCATTTTCCGCTTTCGTCCAGCTTGGAAATAAGGTCGGCTAAGCTGTCCGGCAGCGGCTCGTTCAGAACGGAATCGTATAGGTGGCGCAGCCCGTCTGCCCATTCGGGGCGCGCGCGCTTGCCATCCTTCGGTCCCGCCGGTCGCATGGGTTTGCTGGCCTTGTCGTTGGTCATTGTCGTTGCGCGCCGTCCCTGTTGCACCTGCAGCCCGCGCAGGGCGCTCCCCCATACACGCTCTCGGCCCGTCATAACCAGACGGACAGACCCTTGCGGAACGAAATGCCTTCCGTGTGGTTCCCGCAATGAGACGGGAATCGGCTCCGCCAAGGCACATCCGGCGCATTCGCAGGGTCAGCCGGCGGCGGGGCGACTCAGGGGAATGCGTGGAACGCAGGTTTTCAGCACGGGTCAGGGCGCAGCGATGGTATCTGCGTTATCCAAGGGGATTGCCTGTGGGCATCTTCCTGCTGGTCTCGGCTATTACCGCCCTCAGCGTCCATGCGATCGAGCAGGTCGAGGCCGATCGTGCCGAGGCGCAGCACCGGCAGATGATCCAGATGGCCAGTTCGGCGATCGAACGGCTGGTCAACGCCAATTCGGTCTACCTGCGCGCCGGCGCCCTGCTCTCGTCGGGCAAGACGCCGGATTCCGGCGTGCTGCGCCAGTTCGCGGCCCAGCTCGATGCCGATGAAAGCCTGAGGGTCGGGGGCACCCTGGCCTGGGCGCAACTCGTGCCCGCAGCCGATGTGCCCGCATTCGAAGCTCGTGAGAGAGCTGCGGGGGTCGCCGGCTACAGGGTCACGCCCGCCCCGGTCGGGGGGCCGGTTCTGGCGGTTGCTTATACCTGGCCGGATACGCCTGCCTCGCGTCGCGCTCTCGGGTTCGACCTGTTCAGCGAACCAGTCCGTCGAGCCGCTATCTTGCGGGCAGAGCGCAGCGGCAGGCCAACCGCCTCCGGCGCGGTCGATCTCATCAGTCGTACCGACGATGAGCACGGCACCGGGTTCGGCATCTTCATGCCTGTATACGGGCCGGGCGGCGGCAGTCATAAAATTGTGGGCGTGGTTGCGCGGGCTTTCAGCGCCAGAAGCTTCATCGAGGCGGCGCTGACCTCGGAACGCCTCGAGAACTATGGTGTAGCCCTCTACGACGGGGAGAGCCCCGGCTTGCCTCCGCTTGCGGTGATCGGCGAGCAGGCTCCGCAAAACCTTCGCATCTCGCGCGATATCGATCTGGCCGGTCACCGCATGCGCCTCGAGGTTTCACCGCCCGAGCCGGCGACGCTCTCCAACCTGTCGCTGCTGACGCTCCTGTTCGGGATGATGGTCGCGGCACTGATGCTGATCCTCGCCCGCCTGATCACGCAGCAGGCGGCGGAAGACCGCGCCTCGCTGGCCTGGTTCGAAGAGCAGGCCTCGATCCGCAACTCGTTGACCCGCGAACTCAACCACCGGGTGAAGAACACCTTGGCCAACGTGCTCTCGATTGTTGCGCTGACCCGCCGCCGCACCGACAATATCGATGACTTCGTGGCCGGGCTGATCGGCCGGGTCCGCGCCCTGTCGGCCACCCACGATCTGCTCACCCAGTCGGAATGGGGCACGACCCCGATCCGCGCGGTGATTGCCGCCGAGCTTGCGCCCTATGCCCAGGACGTCGATCGCGCCGTCGCCATGCGCGGCCCGCATGTCGAACTCGCGCCCAACGATGCCCTCTCGCTCGGCCTCGCCGTACACGAGCTGGCGACCAACGCGTCCAAATATGGCGCCCTCAGTCATCCCGATGGCCGGGTGGAGATCGTCTGGGAGATGCTGACCGACAAGTTGGCGCGGGTCGACTGGTCTGAGCACGGCGGCCCGCCGGTCCCGACCCAGCGCCGCCGCGGCTTCGGGACCGAACTGATCGAGAAGATCGTCGCCCACGAGCTGCGCAACCCGGTTGACCTGCGCTTTGAGGGCGATGGCGTGCGCTGCACGCTGATCGTTCCGGTGCGGATGCCGGCGCCGTTCCAGATCAGGGCACCGCGCTCCGAAGGCGCTGCGCAAGGCTGAACACGGCGGTGGAGTGGCCGCAGGCGGTAAAGCCCGCGGCGCATTCGGTCAGTCGGGTGACCGGCTCGAATTGAAGAACAGCGCCTGGCTGATCGCCGCCCGTACCGTCGATTCCTGGAACGGCTTGGTGATCAGGTAGGTCGGCTCCGGGCGGTTGCCGGTCAGGAGGCGCTCCGGATAGGCGGTGATGAAGATCACAGGTACGTCCTCGATCGCCAGTATGTCGTCGACCGCGTCAAGACCCGAACTGCCGTCAGCCAGCTGGATGTCGGCGAGGACCAGCCCGGGCCGATGTTCGGCAACCACCTGCTGGGCCTGCGTCCGGGTCGCCGCGGTGCCGCAGATATCATGGCCGAGCGAACGGACAAGGTCTTCCAGCTGCATCGAGATCAGCGGCTCGTCCTCGATGATCAGCACGTTGGTGGTCGATTCGCGGTCGATCTCGCTGATCGCCTCCTGGATCAGGCCTTCCACCTGCTCCGGTTCAAGGTCCATGATCCGCGCGGCGTCCTCCACCGAGAAGTCTTCCAGCGTGGTCAGCAGCAGCGCCTGGCGGTTGAGCGGGGTGATTGCGGCAAGCCGCTGCTGGGCGGCAACCTCCAGTTCGCCGCCGGCGTCGTTGGCGCCGGGTTCCGCGTCCGGCACCTCCAAATAGGCGCTGGACCAGACCTTGTTGAACGCGCGGTAAAGCGGCACCCGCCCACCCGCGAGGCTCTTCTGCAATTCAGCGTCGGAGAGCGCCGCCTCAAGCGTGGCGCGAACGAAGGCGTCACCGGTGTTCTGCGACCCGGTCAGGGCCCGGGCGTAGCGCCGCAGGTATGGCAACTGGGCGGCAACTTGGGTGCCTAGCGACATCTGAACCCCTTCCCTTCACGACATGAAGCGTCCGCTCCCAAACGGCGCGAGCGCTCACAAGTTCCCGAGGGGGACGGGGTTGGCAACCCCCCCTTGCGGTCAGGCGAGCCGAGATTGCTGCGGCTGGCTCACCGTGCTGATCCAGGCCAGGAGTTCGCCTTCGTCGGTGGGCTTCGGGAACAGCGCGGCAATGGCTCCATCGGCGGGGACCATGTCCCGGTCCGCGCCCGAAACCACGGCCACCTTGCAGCCGCTGGCATGCAACCGCCGCGCGAGGGCCAGGCTGTCACCGTCGGGCAATATGAAGTCAAGCAGGGCAGCAGAATAGGGGCCGTCTTCCATGGCCGCCTCGGCCTCCCCGACCGAACGGGCCAGCGTAACCCGATGACCGGCTTCGACGAGGGCGTCCTCGAGCGAGGCCGCCACCAGAAAACTATCCTCGACTACGAGGACCGACATATCGTTTTTCATCGGATCCTCGTTGAGAATGTCGAGTGCATCGAAATGCATATCAGGATGATAACATAAGAACTTTTCCTGGTCGAATGGTATTGGCCCAAGGCTGCCGGCCCATCCGCGTTTGGGGCCGCTGCAAAAAATTTCCTGAAAAAATTGGGGCCGGGGGAACCGACCGCCGGGCGGGACATTTAGGGGATGTCACCGCCGAGACCCCCCCTCCCGTCCAAGCGGCCGGTGATACGATCCCGAAAGGCCTCCGTTCTAGCGAGCGGAGGCCTTTTTTGTTCAGAGCCGTCCGGCCCGGGAGCGGGGTTCGAGCAGCAGGTCGAGCCCGGCAACGGGCTGGCCGGGAATGCGCTCCAGCCACGGATAGCGCAGGCCCCCGCGGTATTCGATCGGGACCTGATCGTATTTCTCCCCGCGCTGGATGGTCAGCCGCAACGGCTCGGGTGCAGTCTTCGCCGTCGTCACGGCATCGCGCAGCACCTGCTCGGTATAGGCAATGCCGTTTACCGCGACGATCTTGGCGTCGCTGACCACGCCGGCGTTGAACGCCGGGCTGCCCCACCGGCTGGCGGTGATCCGCCCGTCCTTGTCCACCGTCAGGCCCAGCGAATTGGCAAGGCTGAGAAACTTCCCGTCGGCTGCGCGGGCCTGGTCAAAGAGATTGGGTTCCTCGCGCCAGACCAGCCGGTAGCCGCCCAGCTCCAGTCCTGCCGTGGGAACCGGTCGTCCGGGCTGGTCGATGCGTTCCCGCAGGAAAGTTTCCCAGTCATAGGGGTAGACGGCCTGGAGGCCGGCGACGACGTCGGCAAAGGTGTAGGTCACCGTGCCCCAGTCGCCGTCCCGCGTCCCGAAGAAGCCTTGGGCGAAATCGTCCAGGCTCTTGCGGTCGCCGGTGCCGGCCCGGATGATCTGGTCCGCCGTCAGCCAGATCAGCGCCCCCTCGCCATAATAGTCCTCGCCCCGGGCCATCGAGGCAAAGGGCTTGGCCTTGCGGGCCGCGAAGATCGGATCATAGGTCGTGTCCGCCACGCTGCGCCACGAGCGCCCGGGATTGTCCTCCAGGTTGCCCGCTGTCGACGCGATCTGGGCTAGCACCATGTCGCGCGTCTGCACTCCCGAGCGGGCCGCGAGGACCCAGCCCCAGAACTGCGTCTGACCTTCATAGACCCACAAGAGGTCATTTCGCATCGGCTGCCGGTAGTCCGGCGTCCACAGGCCCTCGGGACGGCGGAACTTGCCGTTCCAGCTGTGCGAGAACTCGTGGGCCAGCACATTACGGCCCCAGTCCATCCCGTTCCAGTCGGCCAGCGCGGTCGGCTTCATCGTGTTCTCGCTCGAGCGGTGATGCTCAAGGCCGATGCCCCCGATCTCGTCGCGCAGTGCTAGCAGGAATGTGTAGTGATCGAAATGTCGGCTGGCGAACAGTGCCAGCCCTTCGCTGACCAGCGAGCGATAGGCCCCCAGCCCCCGCGATGAGAGCGAAAGCTGCTTGGACTCGTCCGCTACGGCGGCCAGGGTCACGCCCTTGCCGAGGTCCCAGGCGCGGGCATGGATGCCGGCCATGACCGGGGAATCGACTAGCGTCTCGTAATCGGTCGGTGCCCAGCTGACCGTCACGCCATCGGCCCCGGCGGTTTCCTTCGCGCCGTCCAGCGCGGAAAACGCCCGCCATTGCGGTGGGAACCGGGCGCTCACCGTAACCGGGATCCGACGCGTGTAGAAGCCGGCGGGGTAGAGGCTCAGCTTGTCCCACTGCAGGTTCATCAGCGCCGCGCTCACCGTCACCCGCCCCTCGCTCGACTGGCGCGGCGCGCTGTGGACGAAGGTCGCGGTAACCTCGCGGGTGCCGGGCGGCAGCGCCACGTGGAAGGCAAAGACCTCCACCGGATCCCGCCGCCAGGTGAGCGGACGGGCGCCTGCGGTAAACCTCAGGTCGACCAGCTCGGCCAGGGTTCCCCGCGGCGCATGGTTGCCGGGTAGCCACTGAGGCAGCAGCACGGTGAGTTCGCCGGCATCCTCGCTCACCGGGATCCGCTCCGTCACCTTGATCAGCCCGCGCACGACGTCCGTCGCATCGACGTCGAGTGTGATCGTGCCCGGGTAGGGCTGGTCCATCGGTGCGGGCAGGGGCGGCGGGAGCGGCGCCGCCATCGGCGCCGAGCGCGGGCTGGTCTGCGCCAGAACAGGCGGCGATGCGGTCAGCAGGACGGCGGAAAGGGCGGCGGCGACCGGCTTGAAGGGCATGCCTGACGGTTTGCGGAAGGTGCGGGCCCGTTGCAAGCTATTCGTAGGCGCGTTGCAGCGGCCTTTTCCACCGCGCCGGAAACGGCTAAGCGCGCCCCCCATGAGCGAAAGCAAGCCCAGCAAACCCGGTGTCGAGACCCCGCAGGCGATCCGCGGCACCCAGGATATCTTCGGCGCCGAGGCCGAGGCGTTCGGCTGCGTCGTGGAAACCTTCGAACGCGTCCGCCGGCTCTACCGTTTTCGCCGGGTCGAAATGCCGGTGTTCGAGAAGACCACCGTCTTCTCCCGCTCGCTCGGCGAGACCACCGACGTCGTCTCCAAGGAGATGTATTCGTTCGAGGATCGCGGCGGCGAGAGCCTGACCCTGCGCCCCGAATTCACCGCTGGCCTGGCCCGCGCCTATCTCACGAACGGCTGGCAGCAATACGCGCCGGTCAAGCTCGCAACCCACGGGCCCCTGTTCCGCTACGAGCGCCCGCAGAAGGGCCGCTACCGCCAGTTCCACCAGATCGACGCGGAGGTGATCGGCGCGGCCGAACCGCAGGCCGACGTCGAACTGCTCGTCATGGCCGACCAGCTGCTCAAGGAACTGGGCGTGTCGGATGGCGTCACCCTTCACCTCAACACGCTCGGCGATGCGCCCAGCCGCGAGGCCTGGCGGCTCGCCCTCGTCGACTATTTTCAGGCACACCGCGCCTATCTGTCGGAAGATTCGCAGGAACGGCTGGGAAAGAACCCCCTGCGCATCCTCGATTCCAAGGACCCGCGCGACAAGGTCTTCACCGCCACCGCGCCGCTTATCGACGACTACCTGTCGAGCGAGGCGCAGGACTTCTTCGGCAAGGTCACCGAGGGCCTTACCGCCGCCGGCGTGGCCTTCACCCGCGCCCCCTCGCTGGTCCGCGGCCTCGACTACTATCGCCACACCGCCTTCGAATTCATCACCGACCGCCTCGGCGCCCAGGGCACCGTCCTTGGCGGCGGTCGTTACGCTGGCCTGATCGAAGCCCTCGGCGGCCCGCACACGCCGGCGGTCGGCTGGGCGGCGGGGATCGAGCGGCTGGCGATGTTGGTGGGGGAACTTCCCTTCAGTTTCCCCGACATTGCCATCGTCGCA
>DASTGC010000091.1:0-5399 GCA_035719485.1 Novosphingobium sp. | reverse complement strand
CAATGCCATTCGCCATAGCGCAGGGGCCCCTTGATCGGGAGGATACGCTTGATGACTAGGGGCGGCACGCCAGATGCTGGCGAAGCGGCGGCAAGCTGGTTCGCGTGGGTCGGTGCAGGTGCAGTCTCAGCCGGCGTAGCTGCTGACCTTACATGGGCAGGGTCGATCATAAGCGGCGCGGGGGTGAATGAGGAGGCAGCATTGCTTATCTCGGCGCGATGGCGTGACCAGTCTGCCACAAGCCCGGCGCCCGCAAGCGTGAGCCCCAGCACGGCCACCACCAAGCCCGTCCAGCCTTCCTTGCGCAATCGCATCTTCAATCACCCCGCCAACCGTTCCTCTTCTCGCGGATATCGGTCGGTTACGCTACCGGTGCAATCAGCGCGTGCCGTGCCGGGACTCAAGCTGGAACAGTTCTTAACGGCAGGGCTGTGCGTGCCAGCTCATTGGGCGCTGAGGCGACCTGGGCAACAAGGCTTGCGTAGCGACCGAGCACCTTGTCCCGGGCAAAGCAGCGCGCCCGGATTCTTCCCGCAGCGGCGTGGCGGGCCCGCGCGGCCGGCGAGGCGAGCAGGCGGGCCATGGCTGCCGCCAGAGCTTCGATATCATCCACCGGGACCAGCGTTCCGTTGATGCCATCGGCGACGAGGTCGGCTGCACCGTATTTGCAATTGGTGAGCAACAGCGGTGCGCCGGCGGCCATCGCCTCTGCAGCGGCATTGGGGAAGCCCTCCCAGCGCGAAGGAAGGACGAACAGTTCCGCAGCGGCCATCCAGGCGTGGGGATTGAGGGTGAAGCCAGCGAAGCGGACCCGGTTGGCCACCCCGAGTTCACCGGCAAGCCGGCGCAGCGCGTCGAGACAGCTGCCTTCGCCGAGGATGACCAGTTCGTGGGTGGCGGCACAGCCACTGCGAGCGAAGGCCGTGATCAGGAGATCGTGGCCTTTCTGAGGCTGGAGCCGGCCGACGGCGAGGACATATGGGCGCGCCGGCAGGTCGGCGGCAGGCAGGCGGGCGGCCCGTGCGATCGCCTCGATGTCGACCGGATTGTTGATCGCATGGACCCGTTCCGGATCGAGGCCCAGCTGGAGGGGCAGATCCGCTGCCATTCCGTGAGCCACGGCGAGGACCGCATCGGCGCGGCGATAGGCGCGGGCGGTGAGGGCGAGCGAGGCGGCGCGGCTCAGCGCACCGGGGCTTTCGTGCGCAACCGTTGCAAGGATGTTGTTGCCTTCGCGGATGATCCAGCGCGGACGAGGGACGTGGCGCGGCAGGCGGGCCAGGGCCAGCCAGGTGAGGAGGGCGGTGCCCTTCAAGAAGCTCATCACCACATCGGGGCGGACCTCGGCGATGATCCGACCAACCGCCCGTGGCGCGTGGATGGCCCCGGTAGCCAGGGCGGCGGGGCCGAACAGCTCGCGGTTGGGGCGATCGAAGCCGAAACGGGCGGCATCTGGCGCGACGTGCACTCGTGCCCGATCCAGCTGATCGCGCCAGGCAAAGCCATTGTGAAGCAGACCGAGGTGAACGTCGAGCAGTGCCCCGCCTCCGGCGGCGGCGAAGCCGGTTGACGCCGCCCCATGCAGGCCATTCATCAGGTGAACCGCCACGCGCTCCGCCCCGCCCCCCGTCCAGTTGGCGAGCAGGAGCAGCAGGCGCAGCGGACGAGCCGCGCGCCGATCCATGATCCGCGTGTGATGCATGGGGATGAAATGCCGGGAAGGGGCGGCGGGTTCCGCTGCCCGCAAGCGATTGTGCCTCGACTTGGCAGCGGCTGGCATTATGACGCTCAATCCAGATGGACGGCTCCCTTCAGTCACAACCGCTTCGTGGCGCTCGCATGTGGATTGCCGCAGTGGGCTTGGCGCTGACCAACTTCCTGGTGATCCTCGACACCACGATCACCAATGTCTCGGTTCCCCATATTGCAGGCGGCCTGGCTATCTCCCCCGCGCAGGGGACCTGGACAATCACCTCCTATGCCGTGGCCGAGGCGATCACGGTGCCATTATCCGGCTGGCTGGCGGGGCGGTTCGGCACCTTGCGTACGGCGATCGGGGCCCTTCTCGGATTCGGCCTGTTCTCGGTCCTGTGCGGCATGGCCCGCACGATCGAGGTGCTGGTCCTGATGCGGGTACTGCAGGGCCTCTGCGGCGGCCCTCTGATGCCGATGACCCAGACCATGCTGTTGCGCGTTTTCCCCCGGGAAAAAATGGGAATTGCCAATGCCCTGTGGGCGGCGACCGCCGTCAGCGCGCCGATCTTCGGGCCGCTTGCCGGCGGATTGATTGCCGACAATCTCAACTGGTCGTGGATCTTCTACATCAACCTGCCCATGGTCGGTCTGACCTACCTCATCATTACTTCCACCATGCGCGCGTTCGAAACCCCGACCCGGTACGAGCGGATCGATCTGATCGGCATGGCCTTGCTGATAGCCTTCGCCGGTTCGCTGCAACTGGTCCTTGACCTCGGACGCGAGCATGACTGGTTCGCTTCCGGCATGATCGTGTCCTTTGCGGCGGTGGCTGTTATTGGCTTCCTGGCCTTCGTGGTGTGGGAGCTGACCGACGGCCATCCGGCCGTGGACCTCACCGTATTGCGGCATCGCAGCCTGGCCGTGGCCATGCCGGTCATGGCGGTAAGCTACTCGGCGCTGTTCGGCATGCTGGTTCTGGTGCCGCTGTGGCTTCAGTCGGTGCAGGGCTACACGGCGGAAGCGGCAGGACAGGTCATGGCGATGCAAGGTTTCCTAGGGGTGCTGTTCGCGCCAATAGCAGCGGCGATGATCCAGCGAATTGACATTCGCTTTGTAATCACTCTGGGCATGCTCATTGCCATCCTCTCCACATTGATGCGCGCTGGCTGGACGACCGACGCGGGATTCTGGTCGTTCGCGGCCTCCCAGCTGGTGCAAGGCGCTTCGATTCCGCTAATTTTCATCGGAGTAATGACGATCGCAATGATCGACGTACCACCCGACGAAGTCGCCAATGCGGCCGGCTTGCTGAGCTTTGTGCGGACAGTTTCAGGTGCGGCCGGGGCAGCGGTGGCGACCTCCGCCTGGGAATCCTCCACCCGTGTCTCGCGGTCCGAACTGGTCGGAACGCTCCATGACGTGGGCCAGGCGGGGGCTCAGGTGCCGCTGCCGGGCGATGCCCGGCTCGGCCTCATCGAAGGGCTGGTTGATTCACAGGCGGCGACCCTGGCCTCGGCGGCGGTATATGGCTGGATGATCTTGGCCATGGCCGTGGGTATCGGACTGGTCTGGCTGATGCCCCGGGCAATTGGCACGGCGGGACCTGCCCCGGCGCATTAGTGGCATGTTGCGTTACCCGTGGGCGCCGAACTCGTTAGCGATGGCGGTGGTGATCCTGAGAACGAGGCCGTGGGCACGTTCGATGGGATCGACGAAAGCCTGCTGGATCGCCCCGTAGCCGGTCGCCAGTTCGTCCGGATAGTCGCTCGGTTCGGCGACGGTGAAGTCCCCCAGTTCAGGAGCGCTGGTCGGGAAGGCGCGACGCAGCTGCGCGATCGCTTCCTCGATGCGCAGAGTGAAGACCATTTCCAGCACGTCTTCCCGGCTGATGTCGTTGGCGCGGCTGAAAGTGGGGACCTGGACCGCGCGCAGGAACATGTGCTGGAGCAGCGCAAGCCGCATGGCCTGGAGTACGCCCAGCATTCTCCGGTCCTTCTCGCGATCCGCGGGAGGGGCCTCGTCGGGCACCAGGGCAAGCAGGCGATGGAGCTTCAGGGCATCGACCCTGAGTTGAGAGGCGAGACGGCGGAAGGTGCCGGCGCGATCATCGCCGGTGAGGTATTCGGCGAGGCTGAGGCAAGCCGCTTCGATCTGGCGTTCGTCCCCCCGATAGGGGCGGCTGGCCCAGTAGGCCGAATTGAACAGTTCGCCGAAGGCGGCGAGGGTCTTGATCGATGCAAGGGCATTGGCGGCGCGGACGAGCCGCACCGTCTGCCGACCGCGGGCGCTGTCGGCCAGGAGCGCGGCGATCTCCTCGGTATTGCCGTCAGCGGCGGTGCCGAAACCGGCAATAACGTTGACCGGGTAGCCAAGCTGCTGGAGCACGGCATTGTGGGGAATGGCGCGGATCTGCCGCAGGTTCATCTGGCGATCGGCGGCCAGATCGGACTGACGCCGCGACTTGCGGCTGCCGGTATCGTTAAGCAGGCCGAGGCCAAAGGCGGTGACGGCACGCGAATAGGTCGGACTGACGAGAAGCTGATGCTGGAAGCGGCGGATCGCGCGGTAGAAATCCAGGCTGATGTCGGTGCGGCGGTAGAACGGATCCGTTGGAGCGGCGGGATCTGCTTCGGCAGGAGCGTGCTGCGCGAAGCGGGTGAGGGTGGCCAGCGCCAGTTCCGATGAGCCGAAGGCGAGATAGCCGTCGCCACCCTGAAATGAGACTTCCGGCTCGAGGCGAATACCGGCGCGGGCAAACCGGCGGCGGGCCCAAGGACTGAGCTGCCAATCGACCCGGTCGGTGAAGGAAGACGGGTGGCAACCGCGGCCCAACGATTCCCCGCCGGTGTTGAATACCAGCGCGGCGACATCGGCCAGGCCATTGGCGGCCATGGCTTCCGACAAGCGACCTTGCAGGCGCTCGATCGCGAGGGCCGCCGGAATCTGGCCGACGAACCGGCCCGCGTCGGAAAACCCTGTCTGGATGGCGACACGGCCCCGCGCGCGCGCATAGTCGCGGTAGGCCTCTTCCGCGAGCAGGGCATCGAGGAACCGGCCGCCATGTTCGAGGGCGCTTTCCGTCTCGAACAGGGGCGAGACATCGACCTTGTCGGCAATCCCGAACAGCTTGGCGAAGTAGAGCGCCGCCAGCACCGTGGTGGGCTGCTCGCATTCGGCTACCAACATGCGGATCGGACTGTCGGCATCCACGTGGGCGAGGATCTGGGCCATGGCCAGGAACTGGCGGATGGCAGTGCTGTTCTCGATCGCCAGTGCAGCGAAGTTGCTGCGCAGCGGCCTCGCCTCGGCGATCAGTTCGCGCATGCGGACCAGCGCGGCCTGGCTGGCGAGGTCGAGCCGGCCTTCCGGATCGATGCGGCGGCGAATCGCGTTCTGGAGTTGCGAGGCGTTAACCCGGAAGTGAATCCAACCCATGCCGAGCCCATCGGCTCTCATGGCGGCGGCAGTGATCAGCAGGGTGCGGGCCACCATGTCGTCGGCGTGGCGAGCCTCGGACTCAAGTTCGGCGATGACCGGCGAAAGGCTGACGATTTTGTCGGGATGATCGCCGGTGAGCTGGTTTGCGGCAGCCGAGAGGGCGGCGGGATCGGCAAGGTCGTTTGCAAACAGCTGCGCCAGGGTGGCGGCGTGGGCACTGGCGCGGGCAAGCCGGCCGGCAATGACGGGTGCAGGCCCGCCAA
>DASTGC010000090.1:0-4045 GCA_035719485.1 Novosphingobium sp. | reverse complement strand
CGGCGGATCGCCAGCGCCCAGTGCTCGCGGGTGGCCGGCGGTCCGCACAGCTGGACGCGCGCGCCGTCCGGGAGCGTGGCGGCCAGGAGGGGATGCTCGCGGTTGATCCCCTGGTGGCTGATCCGCGCCACCTGCTGGGCGAGGCGCAGGAGCAGCTCGTCGGTGACCGTGGGCAGTTCGATGCGCTCCATGCCCGCCCGCGCCGCATCCTCGATCCACAGTTCGCCCGGGCGGTTGACCAGGATCTCGGTGACTGTCTCGCGATCCAGCCAGGGCCGGAACGGGGCCAGATAGGCGTCGAGATAGACGCTGCGATGAAGGTGCAGCGGCTCGCCTCGTGGGAGCACGTCGGACGGGGGCAGGGCGAGGCCGCTGCCCTCGGTCATGGCGCGCCGACTTTGGAAAAATCGAGATCGCGCGCGGTGAACACGCGGATCGGCTGGCCCTGGCGGACGCGCACGGTCGGGCCGATCTGCCCGGTCTGGCCGACCGCCGCCGCCGCTGCCGATTGCCCGCTGCCGGCAATCACCACGCTCGGCGCGCCGCCGCCTATCGCGGACAGGCCGCCGACCACGGAAAGCAGCATGGCCGAGCCGAACCGCTCGAAAAAGTGCGTGTGGACCTTGCCGGAAAGTCCGGCCTCGCCCGCATAGGACACGGCCGGCGAGGCGATCGCCACCGAAACCCCGTCGGGCCGGATCAGCCGCGTCCAGATGACATAGGCCCGCTTCTGGCCCGCCTGGAGGCCGCTGCGATACTGCCCGATCAGCCGGGACGAGCGCGGGACGAGCACGCGGCTGCCGTCGAACGAGCGCACGTCGGCCGAGACCACCGCGCGAACGTAACCGGGCACGTCGGTATCGATCGCGGTCTCGAGGACGGCGGGGATCAGGGTCCCCTGGCTCACCGTGGTTCGCGGATCGAAGCTCGCCGCCGCCACCGCCGAGCCACCGCCCACGCCGCCGAGACGGTTGGCAAAATCCTCGTTGCCATTGCCGCTCGGCCCGGCGGGCACACCCGGGACCACCAGCGATGAGCCTGCGGGGCCGCCGGGCAGGGCGCTGGCATCGAACACCACCGTGGGCGTATTGGCTGGGTTTGCTGCCGGCGCGGTCATGGCACTGGCCTGCGGCGAAACCGCGGCCGTTGGTACGGCACCCGGCGCGGGAGCGATCGAGGTGATGGCCCGCTGGGGAATGGCCGGAATCCCGGACGGGGAGGGGGATACAGCCGCCTGAGCAGGCGCCTTACCCTCCGTGCGGCGGGCATCCATCGACCAGAAGGTTGCAGCGCCCATCATGCCGACAACGACGAGCCCGGCAAACAACCCCAGTCCTTCGCGCCCCGGCTTGCGCTGGCTGACCGCGGGCAGGACATTGCGGGTGGCAAGGTCGATGATCTGCGCGCCTTGGCCTTCGCGCGGATCGCTGGCGGGCTCGCCGGGATAGTCGGGAAGGCGATTGTCGCGGCGCATCTTATTGTCCAGCCGGCGGGGACGGCGCGGCGGCGAGGGCGGTAGCCTGCTGCGGTCGTGCGGGCGAAGCGGCGCGCTCGAGCGTGGCTACCTCGTGCCCGGCGCGCAGGACGATCGCGGCCGGAACGCCGTCGATCACGATCACGTCGTCGCGCACGGCAAAGTTGATCGGTCCTTCTACCCCCGCTTCGTTGCGGATCTGGATCGCCGGGATCGGGACGCGCGCGGCCCAGGCGAGGTAGGTCGATTGCCCGTCGTCATAGACCCGCGCAGGGATGAGCGCGGCCTTGCCCTTGCCCTTCCAGGCAAAGTTCAGTCGCGCCGGATCTGCCTCCTGGACCTTTCCGGCGAGCGCGCGGGCCTCGTCGTCGGTCAGCGCCGGTTGCCCCGTGGGGCCGGCTTGCCGAGGCTCATCCGGATAGGAAAACTGAAGGAGATACAAGGCATTACCTGATGGATTTGCGACAAGATCGAAGTAGTATGAGCGGCGGTCTGTCACCACGGTCATGTTGGTGCGCGCATGCAAGGAAAGGGGCTTTGTAAACAGAAGGTTGGCGCGCTTGTTTGGTGTGATCTGCCAGGAAGCCGAGTCCCCGATGGCGACATTCTCGATGTGCTCGTCCTCGGCAAAGGCGATCGTTGCCTGCACGCCCATCCGCCCTGGCAGCCGGACCACCTCTTTTGCATTGTAGCGGTGGGTCACCAGGCGGGTGTCCTCGGCGCCGGCAGGTGCGCAGGTCAGGGCCAGGCCAATGGCAAGGGCAAGGGCGAGTATCAGGCGGGTCATTTGAACGTTCCGGTCATGCGCGATGCCGCCGCGAACCGGCTGCCCACGCCGGCGGCTCGTCGCGAACTCCGGTTTACCGCCGGCGGTTGGACCGAGGCGGCCTGGTGAACCACCACGCGGCGGCCGGCAGGGAGCGTTGCGGGTGCGGCCTCGGACGACATGACGCCTTGGGCGGCAAACAGGTGATTGACGCGCCCAGCCGCCGCCGGCGGCGCCGAATTCCCCAACCAGCCGCCGCTACGGGTTTCCCTGAAGCGTTCAGGCCGGCCTACATCGGCACCCCGGTCAAGGCCGAACACCGACCAGGCGGACACCGTCGTTGCCGTTACCCGCCCGATCAGTACCATCAGTGCAGCGTGGACCGCCGCGACGAGGAACAGCGCCATGGCCGCACGGCCGCTGATCTCGCCGTCGAGGCCGCGCAGGGAGGCAACGATCGGGACCAGCAACTCCAGCGCAATGCCGCCGCCCACCACCACGAACAGCGGCACCAGCGCGGTCATCACCACACCGCGCAGCCATCCGGCGGCAAGGCCCCGGGTTCCGCCGAACAGTGCCAGGACAATGAACACCGGTCCCACCGCAAGCAGCACGGCCAGCGCGATCCGGGCGGTGACGAGGGCGCCGACCGTGCCGAGCAGGAGCACCATCGCCCCCAGCCAAAGCACGCCGGACGGGGAGCCCATGCCGGTGGCTGCCGCAGCCCCCTCCGGCCCTTTCTCACCCGCCACGTCGGCGATCGCGCCAAAGACCATGTCGATGCGGTTGGCAAACAGGGTCGTCGCCGATCCCTTGCTACCGGTGATCAGCGCCGCGATCTGGTCCGGTGCTCCCGCGGCGAGGTTCCATAGCACCTGCTGGTAGGCGATCCAGCTGGTGGCGAAAGTCAGCACCAGCCCGAAGGTCAGCATCCTGGGGGTCAGCGCGCCAATGCCGAGCCGGCCGCGACCGGTCAGGAGCGACAGTGCGAACACCGCGATATAGAGCGTGAGCAGGATGGTCAGGGCCGGCGCCAGCCCTCCGGCTGGCCCGAACAGACGCGCAAAGGCGGTGGCCGTGGTCTCCCCGGCCAGGCAGTCCACCGCGCGCAGGGCGGGCGCCACGCCGGCAGAGGCCTGGGCGGCAAGCTGCTCGCAAGCGCTCATTCGGCCGCCTCGATCCACAGGTCGGCGGGATCAGCCGTTTCGCCGGGCCAGGGCATGCCCGTCAGTGCTGGATACCAGTGGGCCGGATTGTCACCCAACGCGGCGCGGAGCTGGTCCAGCCTGCGCACGGTCGTCTCCCGGCCGGAGAGGACGGTGAGCACTTCCGGCATTCCGGCAAGGTCCAACCTGACCACGACCGAGGCATCGGGCTGGCGCACCAGGAAGCAGCGGCTGTGCGCCGGCAGGGTGCGGATCAGGTCGAGCTCGTGCGCGGAAAGGCCGAAGCCCGCGCAATAATCCTCGGCCTGGGCGCGGGGATTGGGCATGAAGATCATTGTTGCGGTCTGTTCGACGAGGGCGGTCGAGATCCGGCTGTCAAGCGCGTCGCGGGCGGATTGGGTGGCAAAGCCAACCAGGGCATTGCGCTTGCGCAGGGTCTTCAGCCAATCGCGGATGCGCGCGGCGAAGACCTCGTCGTCAAGCGCCTTCCAGCCTTCGTCGATCAGGATCAGCGTCGGCGTCCCATCGAGCCGTTCCTCGATCCGGTGGAACAGGTACATCATCACAGGCGTGCGCAGGCGCGGGCTTTCGAGCAGCGCCGTCATGTCGAAACCGATGGTCGCGGCGGACAGGTCAAGC
>DASTGC010000089.1:0-2648 GCA_035719485.1 Novosphingobium sp. | reverse complement strand
CTCCGGCAGATTCTCTCCAAACTTCCGCACGGTGTTCAACGCCTCGCTCGCGGTCCGCTCCCCGCGGGCGGCTGCCTTGGATGCGGGTAGACGTGTCTGTGCTCCAGCCACGGGCTTGGCCACGCGCGGCTCTCTAGCGACCGGGCGCTGGGCCGGCGCGGTGCGCCCCGGCGCCGCGACGTTGCTGTGTTGCATCGGCCGCTGGGCCGTCGGCTGCTGAGGTGCCGTCTCCTGAGGCGCCAACTCCCGCGGCGTCAACTCTTGAGGCGTGAACAGTTGGGATGCTGAGTTGTCGGCGGGCGCCTCTTGGGGCAGGGCCGCCTTGGGTGCTGCGTCGTGGAGTATCGAGGCCTGGGTCGGGGGTGCCTGCGGCACTGGTTCGTGACGTGCGGGCTCCTGGGCTCCGAGTTCCGGAGGTGCAGGTTCCGGACGTGCGGCTTCCTGGCGCGTCGGTTCCTGCAGCAGGAACTCCCGGGGCGGTAGGGTCGCCGCATGCTGGGTTCCGCCCTCGGACTCCTGCACTGCCGGTGTCGCGGGGTCCGACTGGACCTCGAGCCTGCCAGTGTTCAAGCGTCCGGGCCCCGCGACCCACGGCAAGTCGCGCCGGGACAGGCAGTTGCGGTCAAAATTCAGCCAGGTCCGCTGCCTGCAAGCCGGGTCGGCCGGCGGGTCGGACATTTCGGCTCGGGCGACGAGGGGCCGGTCAACGGTCAAAAAGAGCGCCGGTACGCCAACGGCGATCACGCTGCCGAACGCAATCAGGGAGGCGGCGATGACCAAACGCAGATGCGAGTACAAAGGCCTATCTCCTTGAGGCCGACCCCCGCGCCACGCCGATCCCGGGCAAGGATAACGGCGCTGTGGCGGGACTATGTCCGTTCGGCGGGCCGGCTCCCAGTGGAAATCGCAACTGTGTTTAACGCGTCGCGGTTTTCGCGATAGGGACGAGCCCTCATGCTTGAGGCGGCAGGCCTAACCTGGATTTCTCACACTAATTAGGCGCATCGGGGTTCCGAATCACCGAAAGTCGTTGTGCAGCAACCACTTTAGGCGATTCGAGGAGAACCCCGATGCAGACGGACTGTAGCGTAGAAGGGTTTGATTTTGGAACCGTTGAAGGCCGTGCTGTGGAAGCGGGGTTTGATGCCGGCTTGGTGACGTCGGACGCTGGCGGGTTGCTTCTGGGAGCGACCGATCGTGCGATCGGAATGATGGGTCGGTTTGCGGCGTGCTTTCACGACGAGCGACGCCCGGAGCTGATCGAGCACGAGGTCGCGACGCTGGTCGGCCAGCGGGTGTTCGGGATCGCGCTCGGTTACGAGGATCTCAACGACCACGACGAGCTGCGCCACGATCCGCTGATGGCGGTGCTGGCAGGCAAGCTCGAGGCGCGACGCGAGGACTGCGCGCCGATCGCCGGCAAGTCGACGCTCAACCGGCTGGAGCTGAGCAAACTTGCGTCGACGCGCTACCACAAGATCAGTCACAATCCGATGGCGATCAGGGCGCTGCTGGTCGACCTGTTCGTGGAGGCGCATGTGCGGGCTCCCAAACAGATCATTCTCGATCTCGATGCGACGGATGATCCGATGCACGGCGAGCAGGAGGGGCGATTTTTCCACGGCTACTACGATTGCTACTGCTATCTGCCCCTCTACGTGTTCTGCGGGCGCCATCTGCTCCTCGCCAAGCTGCGGCGTTCCGCCCTGGATGCGGCGGACGGCGCGGTCGAGGAGATGGCGCGCATCGTCGCGCAGATTCGGCGTCGGTGGCCTCGGGTGCGCATCCTGTTGCGCGCCGACTCGGGCTTTGCGCGGGACGATCTGATGGCCTGGTGCGAGGCCAATGGGGTCGACTTCCTGTTCGGGTTGGGGCGCAACGAGCGGCTTGTCGCCGAGATCGCGGCCGAGCTTGATCTCGCCGCCGCCAAGAGCCGACGCACCGGCCGGCCAGAGCGCCGCTTCAAGAGCTTCATGTGGATGACGCGGCGGAGCTGGAGCCGCCGGCGCCGCGTGGTCGCCAAGGCAGAGTGGACGCAAGGGGAAGCCAATCCCCGCTTTGTGGTCACCTCGCTGCGGCGCGACGAGTGCAAGGCCAAATATCTCTACGAGAAGGTCTACTGCGCCCGCGGCGAGATGGAGAACCGGATCAAGGAATGCCAGCTCGACCTCTATGCGGATCGCACCTCGGCGGCCACCATGCGGGCCAACCAGTTGCGCCTGTGGTTCTACTCGATGGCTTATGTCCTGCTGTGTGCTCTGCGCCGTATCGGGCTCCACGATACCGACTTCGCCCAGGCCACCTGCGGCACCATCCGGCTCAAGCTGCTCAAGATCGGCGCGCTCGTGCGCATCAGCGTCCGCCGCATCAAGTTCGCCATGGCGTCCGCTTGTCCGGCCGCGCGAGACTGGGGCCGCGCCGCAGTCCGGCTCGCAATCGCCGCCTTGGCCCGCGCTTCGCCGGCATGATACGCCCCGCCGCGGTGCGATCATTGCGCGGCAAAACCCTCAGGCCCACCGAGACCCGGAAAATATCAACTACAAATCGCGCCCTTCGGCGCCACGGATTTGCCTCGCCCAGCCCCAACCGCAATCAAAATCCGCTTACACGCCGCACAATCCATCAGTAGTGTGAGAAATCCGCGCTAG
>DASTGC010000088.1:0-7500 GCA_035719485.1 Novosphingobium sp. | reverse complement strand
GCCATTACCGCGCGCCGGGCCGGCGAAGGTTCGCGCCGCGAGGTGGTCGATCTGATCTTCGATGCCTTCGGCGCCCAGGGCGGCGGTGCCCTGGCCTCGTGGATGCTGGTGACCGGCAATCGCGACGCGCTCGATCCGGTGGTCGAGACCATCCACCAGCTGGTTGACCGGCTGCATCCCGGCGACGGCGAGGTGGCGCGCGCCACCGGGCTCATGCTGGTGCTGATGGCGCTCGGCGATGCCCTGATGGGCGAGCCGCTCAGCCGTTCGCTCGACCTGCCCGCCGAGGCCGCGCGCGAACAGGCGGTGCGGATCCTCGCCGAGCGGATGAGGCCGATCGATCTCGCGTCCGGCTGGCCAATCGAGTCCGAGTGAGCCGCCCGGGCTGATCGTTCCGGACAAGGGTCCGGTTCTCCGCAGGTTTGGCGCGTTGGGGCGCTTCCCCCGTGGCGGTGTGTGACCTAGGTTGTCTCTCAAGCCATGGATGTCTACCTCCCCATCGCCAACCTTGCGGTCAACGGCCTTGTCATCGTCGCGCTCGGCGCGCTGACCGGGATCCTGTCGGGCGTGTTCGGGGTCGGTGGCGGATTTCTCACCACGCCGCTGCTGATCTTCTACGGCATCCCGCCCACGGTCGCCGCCGCCTCCGCGGCCAGCCAGGTGACCGGGGCCAGCGTGTCCGGGGTCATCGCCCATTCCCGCCGGCACGGCGTCGATTACCAGATGGGCGCCGTGCTGGTGGTTGGCGGCGTCCTCGGCACCGGGATCGGGGCGATTCTGTTCCGCCTGCTGAGCGCGCTCGGCCAGATCGATACGGTCATCAGCGTGCTCTACGTGGTCCTGCTCGGATCGATCGGCGGCATGATGGCGCGCGATGCCGCCCGCGAAATTCGTGCCCACGCCAAGGGACTTGCGGTCACGGCCAGCAAGCGCCGCCACCACCCGCTGGTCGCCAGCCTGCCGCTGCGGTGGCGGTTCTACCGCTCGGGGCTCTACATCTCGCCCCTCGCGCCGCTGCTGCTCGGCATGGTCACCGGCGTGGCCACCATGCTGATGGGCATCGGCGGCGGGTTCATCCTCGTTCCCGCCATGCTCTATATTCTCGGGATGAGCGCGGGCATGGTGGTCGGCACCTCGCTGTTCCAGATCATGTTCGTGACCATGGCGACCACGATGATGCACGCGCTGACGACGCGCGCGGTTGATATGGTCCTGGCCGTGCTCCTGCTGCTCGGCTCGGTCGTCGGCGCCCAGCTGGGGGCGCGGCTGGCGCTGGGTGTCCGCCCCGAGCGGCTGCGGCTGTCCTTGGCGGCAATCGTGCTGGTGGTCGCCCTGCGCATGGCCCTGGGGCTCACATACCGGCCCGATGCGATCTACACGATCACCCCTCTATGAGCGCCGCTCCGCTCAGGCGCCTGTTTGCCCTCGCCTGCCTGGTGCTGCTGGGCGCGGCGCGCGATCCGATCCTGGTGCCGGAGATTTCGCAGCACCGGGTGGAAGTGCGCCAGGGCTTCACCGGGACCGAACTGCTGCTGTTCGGCGCAATCCTCGATCCGCAGGGCACCCGCGCCGGGCGGGACTACGATATCGTCGTGGTGCTCAAGGGCCCCACCCAGTCGATCACCGTGCGCGAGAAGCAGAAGCATGCCGGCATCTGGGTCAATGCCGCCTCGGCCCAGTTCCGCTCCGCCCCAAGCTTCTACGCCGTTGCCTCGTCGCGCCCGCTCGACCAGATCGTCGATGCGCGCACCGCGGCCATCTACGAACTCGGCCTGCCGTTCATCCAGCTCTCCCCCATCGGCACGATCGATCCCGACCGGCAGGTCCGCTTCGCCGCCGGGCTGGCCGGGGTCATGGCCGGCGGCGGGCTTTACCAGGAGGATCCGCAGGGCGTCTCGGTGCACGAGCAGGTCCTCTACCAGGCCCGCGTGGCCCTTCCGTCAAGCGTCCAGACTGGCACCTACACCGCTGAAACCTTTGCCATTTCCAGGGGCAGGGTGGTGGCTTCCGCGATCTCTCGGGTGGAGGTGGAAAAGGCCGGGTTCGAGCGTGCCGTGGCCGATTTTTCGCAGCATCAGGCCTTTTTCTACGGCCTCGCGGCAGTGGCGATCTCCATCGCGATGGGTTGGCTGGCTGGCAGGTTATTTACTTACGTTTGAATACCTTGGCTCGTCGGCGTGGCCCAGTTTAGGGCAAATTTAACGCTCCTGCAGGTAGGAGGGACAGCGCGCACCGCGAAAAGGCTGTTTGATGTCCGAGATGAATATGACCGGGTTTGACCAGGCGGTGCCGGCTGCGGCCGAAGACCTGGATCCTGCCCTGGCGGAATTCACGCCCCCCAAGGCTGACAACGCGCAGGAACCGATCGGCGTCATCCTCGACATCGCCGGCTCATCCTCGCTCATCGCGCTCGACCTCCAGCGGCTGCAGGAATGCTGTGAGGACAATGATCCCTCGGTTGCCCTCGCCGGCCAGGTCGGCAGCCAGATCAAGATCCGCGTCGGCCGCGGCTGGCTGCTCGCCTCGGTCCGCACCCAGCGCCAGGACACCAAGACCCCGGGCGGCATTCTCGCCAATATCGACTTCCTCGGCGAAGGCGAGGAGGAGCGGCTGACCGGCAAGATCCACGGCTTCCGCCGCGGCGTCACCCGCTATCCGATCCCCGGCGCGCTGGTCTATCCGGCCACCTCCAACGACCTCAGGCAGATCTATGCCTCCGATGGCCGCTCGTCGGTCCAGATCGGCACCGTCTTCCCCACGCGCGATATCCGCGCAGGCCTCTATGTCGATGCGCTGCTCGGCAAACACTTCGCCCTGCTCGGCTCGACCGGTACCGGCAAGTCCACCAGCGCCGCGCTCATCCTTCACAAGATCTGCGAAAGCGCCCCCCAGGGCCACATCGTGATGATCGACCCCCACGGCGAATACGCCGCGGCCTTCCGCCACAACGGGCTGATCTTCGATACCTCGAATCTCCAGCTGCCCTACTGGCTGATGAACTTCGAGGAACACTGCGAAGTCCTGCTGACTTCCCAGGGTGAGGCCCGGCAGATCGATGCCGATATCCTCGCCAAGTGCCTGCTCCAGGCGCGGATGAAGAACCGGCTGGCCGAAGGCATGGGCAAGATCACGGTCGACAGCCCGATCCCCTACCTGCTTTCCGACCTTTCGAACATCCTCCAGAACGAGATGGGCAAGCTCGACAAGGGCACCAACTCGATTCCCTATATGCGGATCAAGACCAAGCTCGATGAGCTCAAGAGCGATCCGCGCTACCAGTTCATGTTCTCCGGCGTGCTCGTCGGCGATACCATGGCCGAGTTCATCTCGAAGATCTTCCGCCTGCCCGCCTCGGGCAAGCCGATCTCGATCGTCGACGTCTCGGGCGTTCCCTCGGAAGTGACGTCCACCGTGGTCGCCGTCCTCGGCCGGCTGATCTTCGATTTCGCCATCTGGGCGCGCGACGAGGAAACCCGCCCGGTCCTCCTCGTCTGCGAGGAAGCGCACCGCTACGTCCCCAATGAGCGCAATGCCGATGGTTCGTCGGTCGGGCGCATTCTCAGCCGCATCGCCAAGGAAGGCCGCAAGTACGGCGTTTCGCTGGGCCTGATCACCCAGCGCCCGTCGGACCTTGCCGAAGGCGTGCTTTCCCAGTGCGGCACGATCATCGCGATGCGCCTCAACAATGATCGCGACCAGGCCTTCGTCAAGGCAGCCATGCCCGAAGGCGCACGCGGCTTCCTCGATTCGATCCCCGCCCTGCGCAACCGCGAATGCATCATCAGCGGCGAGGGCGTTTCGGTCCCGATCCGCGTCTCGTTCGATACGCTCGACGAGATCAAGCGCCCGGCCTCGGCCGATCCTTCCATTTCCGACCTGTGGCGTCAGTCCGGCGGCGAGGAGGAAATGGTCCTGCGCACCGTCATGCGCTGGCGCGCCCAGGGGCGTTAGCCAACCCGGTCAGTTCCGTTTGTCCTGAGGAGCCTTGAAGGCCTCCTCGCTTCGAACGGCGATGGGACAAATCACCCCCCGTAAGCCAACTCCCGCTTCTTTCGCCACGAACCGCGGGTATAGGCCAACCAGGTCATCACAACCGCCACGGCCGAGCTGAACGGATAGGACCACCACAGCGCCTCACCCTCCATCAGCGGATGGGCAAGGAAGTAGAAGCCGAGCCGGGCCGGGTAGAACGCGACGAACATGATCGCCAGCGGCAGCATCACGGCGCCGTAGCTGCGCATGGTCCCGGTCAGCACCATCATCACGCCCGAGAGCATGAACGACCAGGTGCAGATCGCCTGGATGTGCCCGGCGACGGGGATGGCCGGGCTGTCCCCGCCGAGGAACAGCGCGAACAGCGGCTCATGCGCGGCGACGATGACCGCGGCAAGCACGCCGGTCATGGCGAGGTTGCCGATGACGCCGACCCGGGTGACCTTGCCCACCCGCTCATGGTCACCGGCGCCGATCGACTGGGCGACCATCGCGCTGACCGCCGAGGCGATCGCCAGGGCCGGCATCTGCAGGTAGTTCCACAGCTGGAGCGAGGCGCCGTAGGCGGCGGTCGTATCCAGGCCCTCGCGGTTGACCAGGCCGAGCATGACCAGCTGGGCCGAGGAGATCAGCAGCATCTGCGCGCCCATCGGCAGGCCCTTGGTGATGATGTAGCCCAGTTCGCTGCGGGGTGGCACCAGATAGGCCAGTTCCCGTCCGCGCAGCCTGATCGCCATGTCGCGGCGGTAGAGCGTGCGCAGCATCAGCAGGGCGCCCGCGAAGTTGGCAAAGGCGGTGCTGGCCGCCGAACCGGCGATGCCGAGCGCGGGGATGGGCCCGGCGCCGCGGATCAGCAGCGGGTTGAACAGGATGTCGACCGCCACGGTGAGCAGCATCGCATAGAGCGGCACGCGCGATTCGCCGATGCCCCGCAGGCCCATGGAGAGCATCAGCGAGGCCGTCGAGAAGGGGATCGAGAGGAAGATGATCCGCAGGTAGGCATCGGCCTCCACCATCGATTCGCGCGGGGTCGCCATCAGGTGGAGCAGTTCGGGCGAGGCGATCCAGCCCACCATGGCCACTACCAGCGAGAGCAGCACGCTGAAGCCGGTGCCGGCCCCGAAGGTGCGCCGCGCGGCATCGACATTGCGCGCGCCGAAGTGCTGGCCGAGGCGCACCGTGGTCGCCATGGCGAAGCCGAACACGGCGGAAAACAGCAGGAACATGATCACGTTGGCATTGGCCGTCGCCGCCAGCGCGCTCTCCCCGATCAGCCGCCCCACCCACACCGCATTGACCGAGCCGTTGAGCGTCTGGAGCATGTTGGAGAGCAGGGTCGGGACCGAGAAGACCAGCAGGGTCTGCAGGATCGGGCCCTTGGTCAGGTCCCCCTTGACCGGCGCCGTGCGTTCGGGCGGAGCCGCCGCAGGAGAGGGTTCGATCGTGGCGGCGTCAGGTCCGGGGGCACTCATTGGCCAGAAGATAGGGTCGCGCGGCCAGGATGCAAAGGTTGCTCCGGGCCCGCGTTCGCATCCTCTTTCCCCCAGGGCCCGCGCACGAAGACGATCCGGGTGAGCAGCAGCGAGGTGGCGATCCCGATGATGAACGACCACCACAGCGCATCGGCACCGATCAGCGGATAGGTGGCGAAGTAGACCGCAAGCCTCACCCCGAGCAGCGCCACGAGGTTGATCGCCACGGTCACCATCTGTGCGCCATAGGCCCTGAGGGTGCCGGTCATCGCCGACATCGCGGAGGACAGGATGAAGGCCCAGATGCAGATCGCCTGCATGTGCTGCCCCAGCGCAATGGCCGGGCTTCCGGGGCCGAGGAACAGCGTCAGGATCGGGCGGATGAACAGCAGGATAACTCCGATCAGCACAGCGACCATCGCGGTGCTGACCGCCATCCCCGTCCGGGTAATCCGGCCCACCCGGGCATGGTCGCCGGCGCCGATCGCCTGCGCGGCCATGGCGGTGATGCCGGCGCTGATCGCGAAGCTGGGCATCTGCAGGTAGGTCCAGATCTGCAGGCTCACCCCGAAGGCCGCCGTGTAGTTAAGCCCCTCCCGGTTGACGAGGCCGATCAGCACCAGCTGGGCAAAGACCACCAGGTTCATGTGCACCGAGATCGGCAGGCCATTGCCGAGGATCGCCCGCAGTTCGGGCCCACGCGGCAGGACCAGCCGGAGGTGTTCGCGGCCCAGCCGCAGCGGCGAGGCGGGCCGCCAGAGCAGGGCGGCCATGGCTGCCACGCCGGCCAGGTTGGCCAGCCCCGCGGTGAGCGCCGCGCCGGCAACTCCCAGTTTCGGCAGCCCGCCGAGGCCAAGGATCAGGACCGGATTGAGCCCGGCCGAAACGACCAGGGTGACCACCGTTCCGTACAGCGAGGTGCGGGAATCGCCCGAGCCGCGCGAGGCCATCTGCAACGTGCTGGTGAGGCCCGCCGCCGGCAGCATCAGGAACAGCACCCGCAGGTAGGCAATCGCGTCTGCCATGCTTTCGCGCGGCGTGCCGAGCAGGTGCAGCACCTGTCCGGCCAGCAGGTATCCCCCCAGTCCCAGCCCGCAGCCGCAGCCGATCGCCACCCCCAGGCCGCAGGCGAAGGCGCTGCGCGCACCCTCGCCATCGCCCGCGCCGCTATGGCGGCCGATACTGATCATCGTGGCCATGGCGATCCCCATCAGGAATGTCCCCACGAGGCTCATCAGCTGGATGCCGTTGGTCGTGGCAGCCAGCGCCTGCTCGCCGAGCAGTCGGCCCACCCAGATCATCCCGATCGACTGGATGACCGTCTGCAGCAGATTGGAGATGAGGGTCGAGATCGAAAAGGTGATGAGCGTGCGCAGGATCGGCCCGGTAGCGAGCGCGCCAACGGGGCGCGGCGGCCCATCGCCGAACCCGTCGCCCTCCTGCCACGCAGCTCCGGTCATGTCCCGCGGGTATCACCGTAGAGGTGGATGTGCAGACGGTCGGTCAACCTCAGCCCGTGCCTCAGGGCGAGCGGGGCCAGCCAGCCCATCCTCTCGCGCAGGACCGCGCTGCCGGTGCCCTCCGGCATCAGGAATATCCGCGCGCTCTCCACGCAATGATTGTCCCGGATCTCAAGCACTTGTGCAAGGTCCTCGGGCGAAGAGATCACGAACTTGAACCAGGCGCGCGGGTCCGCCGCGAAGGCGGCGAGCCGTTCGGGGATGAGCGCCAGCTCTGCCGCATTGCCGCTGTGCGCCAGCTTGGGGCTGACGTTGTACTGCGCAACCAGCGGGTCGAGCGCGGCATGGGGCGCAACCGTGCCGTTGGTCTCGATCTCGATGGCCGTGCCCTGGGGCAACAGCGCCGCCATCCGCGCCAGCGCCGCGCCCTGGAGCAGCGGCTCGCCCCCGGTGATCACCAGCCGGTCCTGCCCCAGGGCCGCGATCCGCGCGGCGACCTCCGCCTCGTCCATGGCCAGCTGGTTGGCCTCGCGCGCGAAAGCCAGGTTGTCGCGGTGGGGCCGATTGTCGCCGGC
>DASTGC010000087.1:0-3688 GCA_035719485.1 Novosphingobium sp. | reverse complement strand
GCGCTGTCGACCTCGGCGCCGTCCTTGACTAGGGCTACGACCTGCGCCTCGCCGGTGGTGGCGGTGTAGCCGGTGAACTCGGTCGCCCCTGCGCGCTCGGCGATGTCGAACCAGACCTCCCCCGCGGCAGCCTCGCCGCTGCCCTTCCAGGCGGCGCGGGCGGCGGCCTTCTGGCGTGCCATGGCCTCGTCGAACCCGGCCCGGTCCACCCCGATGTTGCGGGCGCGCAGGGCGTCCTCCGTGAGATCGTAGGGGAAGCCGTAGGTGTCGTATAGCCGGAAGGCGGTTTCGCCGGGCAGCTCGCCACCTGCGGTGAGGCCGACCGTAGCCTCGTCGAGCAGCTTGAGGCCATTGGCGAGGGTGCGGCGAAACTGGATCTCTTCACGCTGGAGGGTTTCCTCGATCAGCGGCTGGGCGCGGCCGAGCTCAGGATAGGCCTGACCCATCTCGGTGACGAGCGCGCCGACCAGCCGGTGCATCAGGGGCTCCTTTGCCCCGAGCAGATGCGCATGGCGCATGGCGCGGCGCATGATCCGGCGCAGGACGTAGCCGCGGCCTTCATTGGAGGGCAGCACGCCATCGGCAAGCAGGAACGAGGTGGAGCGCAGGTGATCGGCGATCACCCGGTGGCTGGCGCGGTGCTCACCCGAGGCCCTGACGCCGGTCAGCGATTCCGAGGCTGCGATGAGGGCGCGGAAGGTATCGGTATCGTAATTGTCATGCTCGCCCTGGAGGACGGCGGCAATCCGTTCGAGGCCCATGCCCGTATCGATCGAGGGACGCGGCAGTTCGCCGACGATCTCGCCGGCAGACTGCTCGAACTGCATGAAGACCAGGTTCCAGATCTCGATGAAGCGATCGCCGTCCTCATCCGGCGATCCGGGAGGGCCGCCGGGGATACCCTCGCCGTGGTCGAAGAAGATTTCGGAACAGGGGCCACAGGGACCTTCATCGCCCATAGCCCAGAAATTGTCCTTGGTAGCGATACGGATGATCCGGTCGTCCGGCAGGCCTGCGATCTTCTGCCACAGCGCAAAGGCTTCATCGTCAGTATGGTAGACGGTAGCGAGGAGCTTCTCCTTCGGGAGGCCCCATTCCTTCGTCAACAAGGTCCAGGCATGGGTGATCGCCTGCTCCTTGAAATAGTCACCGAACGAAAAATTCCCGAGCATTTCGAAGAACGTGTGATGGCGCGCGGTATAACCGACGTTGTCGAGATCGTTGTGCTTGCCGCCGGCGCGAACGCACTTCTGCGAGGAAGTTGCGCGTGGCACCTCGCGGGTTTCCAGGCCCGTGAAGACGTTCTTGAATGGGACCATGCCCGCGTTGGTGAACATCAGCGTCGGATCGTTGTAGGGAACGAGCGGCGCAGAGGGCACCACTTCGTGCTCGTGGGAGCCGAAGTATTCGAGGAAGGACCGGCGGATTTCGTTGGTCGAGCTCATGGCGCTGCCGATAGGGCAGGCGCGCGCGGGCGACAAGCAGGAAGGCGCGCGATTTCCTGCGGCATCGCAGGTTGCAGCGGCAGGACTGACTGCTGGCAGTAGCTAGTCACGCCGCGCAGTCACGATCCACGCCGCTGCAGGCATGGCGACCATGCCCCGGGCGCAGTAACCCGCCAGCCATTCGTCGATGCGCTTGTCGAGGAGCGCGCCAGCAGCAGTTCCGCGCAATTGCGTGAGAGCAGGCGCGGCCGGACCGATGGCGCCGAGAAAGGTGCGGGCGTCGGCCTGCGGATCGTCGCCCATGCCCACGACATAGGCAAAATCGACCGGCTCGCAGGCGAGGTCTTTCCAACCGGCGTCGTCGAGGATGCGGGCTATGCGGGCCTCGTCGGCAAAGGCGAACGGACCGGGCGCGACAGGGTCGGGCACGGGTGCAAGGTGAGCCGGGAGGAGCGCGGTCAGTTCGCTGGCCCAGGGGTTCAGCCGGCGGTCCCGGAAACAGGAAAATGCGAGGGCAGCGCCCGGCGCCGCGATCTCGCGCAGGTGGGCAAACGCAACCACTGGTTCCGGGAAGAACATCACGCCATGGCGGGAGACGAGGAGGTCAGGCGTGAAATCTTCCGGCTGCCAGGTTGCGGCGTCGGCAAGAGTGAAGGACAGGTTCGCCCGCCCCTCGGCCCGGGTCAGGGCAGCAGCGACGAGGTCTGCCGAAACATCGACCCCGACGATCCGGGCCCGGGGGCGCTGGCGGGACAGGGCGAGGGAAAGTTCGCCCGCGCCGCAGCCGATGTCGAGGATCGCCTCTCCCGGCAGGCGCGCGAGCCGATCAAGCAGGATCTGGGTCAGTCCGGTGAAGGCCCGGTCAGTCAGCGCATGGAGGCGGGCCCACTTGCGCCCGACCTCGCCCTGCCAGTCATAAACCTGGGTCATGCGGCGAGGCTAGGCCTGCCGCCGACCCGGGGCAAGGCATCAATCAGAGAGATCGTCGTCCGCATCGGGGCCGGACATCATCTCTTCGGCAAGGCCATCGGTCCGTCCGCGGATCGCGGCTTCGAGGCGATCGCAGACCTCCGGGTTTTCCTTGAGGTAGGTCTTCGCATTTTCGCGGCCCTGGCCGATGCGGATCGAATCGTAGCTGAACCAGGCACCCGACTTCTCGACAAGGCCTGCCTTCACCCCCAGATCGAGGATCTCGCCGATCTTGGAGATGCCTTCGCCATACATGATGTCGAACTCGACCTGCTTGAATGGCGGGGCGACCTTGTTCTTGACGACCTTCACGCGGGTGGCATTGCCGACGATATCGTCCCGATCCTTGATCTGCCCGGTGCGGCGGATGTCGAGCCGGACCGACGCATAGAACTTGAGGGCATTGCCGCCGGTGGTGGTTTCCGGATTGCCGTACATCACGCCGATCTTCATGCGCAGCTGGTTGATGAAGATCACCATGCAGCGCGAGCGGCTGATCGAGCCGGTGAGCTTGCGCAGCGACTGGCTCATCAGGCGGGCCTGCAAGCCCACGTGACTATCGCCCATCTCGCCCTCAATCTCGGCCCGGGGGACGAGTGCGGCGACCGAATCGACCACCAGCACGTCGATCGCATTGGAGCGCACGAGGGTGTCGGTGATTTCGAGAGCCTGTTCGCCGGTATCGGGCTGGGAGACGATCAATTCATCGATGTTGACGCCGAGCTTCTTGGCATAGACCGGATCAAGCGCATGTTCGGCATCGATGAAGGCCGCGGTCCCGCCCATCTTCTGGGCTTCGGCGATGACATGCAGGGCCAGCGTGGTCTTGCCAGAGCTTTCCGGCCCATAGACTTCGATCACCCGGCCGCGCGGCAGGCCGCCGACGCCAAGGGCGATATCGAGCCCAAGCGAGCCAGTGGAAATGGCTTCGACCTGCATCGTCTCCTTCGAGCCGAGCTTCATCGCAGAGCCCTTGCCAAAGGCGCGATCGATCTGGGCGAGCGCGGCTTCGAGCGCCTTCTGGCGATCCATAGAGTCCTTTTCCTTGCCTTCCTGGATGAGCTTCAACTGAGCAGCCATCGTTAATCCCCTTGCCTAGTTGGCGGCGCCCCGGAAGGTCAACCGTGGCATTTGTGTATCCGCTTTGTTCCATGAGAACAAGGGGGGAACGATAATTTTCCTGCGCGACCGTGATGCGACGGAAATCTAGCGTGAGTTCAATTCTGTGGGCGGAGTCGGTCAACCCAGGTTGACGAAGTTGACACTGTTCTGGG
>DASTGC010000086.1:0-3452 GCA_035719485.1 Novosphingobium sp. | reverse complement strand
GTCTTACGTCCGGCATCATAAGCGACAATATGGAAAGGGAAGGACAGCAGGACAACAGCTTGGCGGCCCGTGCCAGGGTCTGCCGATGACCATCCGAGGTGGCGGTGATCCGACGTAAAAACCATGGCTTCCAAGCCGCTGTGCAGATTGGACCCGCCGCCCCGGAGCTTCGCCACCGATGCGGATGACTGCATCATGGTGCGATCCTCACGGATCGACCGAATACAAGGTTGTGGTGCGATCGACGATCGCGCCCGACAGCGGGCTCCCCTCGGACATGTCATCCCGACCTGCCAGGGTGCCGCCGTGCTCGGGGCTGTCAAGGCGCGGCCTGGAAACGATCGAGCGTGAGGCACTGGCGGGGCGACGGCCGGCCTTGACAGCCCCTGTGCGCGCCGGCGCCCAACATGTGGGTCGGGACGAAGAAACGGGCTTCCAAGTCGAACAAAGAAACTGGAAAGCAGCAAGTGGAGAATGCCGTGAAATAAGTGCTTGACTTCGAGGGCCCCATACAAGGTTTTCGGCCGCCGGCGCCACAGCCTTTGAACACGCCCTGACGGCCGGCGGCCGAAAAGCGCCAAGGCACGAAATCGCGGGTAATGAAGCGCGGTCGGAGCAGCGCGCTATGGGGATTTGAGCGCGGCGGAAGTGATGTGGAGGCTGCTGCGCGCTGCCGGGCGGTGAAGTTGGAGGCGGTCGGTAGGCGCGGTGGTGACGGATCGGAGAGCCGCGAAGGGGTTGAGTGTCGTCGCCGATGGAGCGCGGAGGTTCAAACGGGCAGTAGCAGCACGAGCGGGCTGGTGGCGGGAGGAGAGCCGGCGTAGGGGACGATCAGATTTGCGGTGAGCAGGATCGAGGGTCTCGGTCATGAGGAGTCGATCCTGATCTGCGCTGGTGGTGGCGGGTGGTATCTGGGCTGGCAGCCGCGCTGGAAGGTCTCGATGATGAGCATGCGACCGCCGCAGCAGGGGCAAGGATGCTGCGGTGTCTCGGGCTGGTTGGGCTTCATGGCGGCGGCGTTGATGGCGTCGATCGGGATCAAGGGCGGTGCGAGCATCTGGCGGATGCGGGCGACGTTGTCGGCGCGCACGTGGCTTGCGAGCAGGCCGTAGTAACGGATGCGGTGGAAGCCCTGCGGCAGGACGTGCATGAGGAAGCGACGGATGAACTCGCTGGTTGGAAGCATCGTGGTTTTGTAGCGGTCTGGTCCCTCGATGCGATAATCCTTGTATTTGAAGGCGACGCGGTTTTGGTCTGCGGAGACCAGTCGGCGATTGGAGATGGCGATCCGGTGGGTGTAGCGCGACAGATAGCGCAGCACCTGCTCGGGGCCGGCGAACGGCTCTTTGGCGTAGACGACCCAATCGATGTTGCGCAGTGGGGCGAGAAAGGCGTGGAATGCCGCCTTGTCGGCGAGGCGGGCGTGATCGCCGAAGAACTGCAGGCGGCCGGCGTGGTGTGCGGCGACGAGCATCTGCAGGAACAAACGGCGGAACAGGGCCGAGAGAACCTCGACCGGCAGGAAGTAGCGCGGCCGGCAGGCGATCCATGTCGATCGATCCTGCGACAGGCCCCCGCCCGGCACGACCATGTGGACGTGCGGGTGGTGGGTGAGCGCCGAGCCCCAGGTGTGGAGGACGGAGAGGATGCCGATCTTTGCGTCGAGATGCTTGGGATCGGCGGCGATGGTGAGGGTGGTCTGGGCGGACGCCTTGAACAACAGATCGTAGATGACGGCCTTGTTCTGATAGGCGATGTCGCGGATTGGCGCCGGCAGGGTGTAGACCACATGGAAGTACGGCACGGGCAGCAACTCGGCCTCGCGCTCGGCCAACCATTCCCTGGCTGCGGCTCCCTGACACTTGGGGCAATGGCGGTTGCGGCAGGAGTTGTAGGCGATGACGGTGTGGGCGCAGCTCTCGCAGCGTGCGACATGGCCGCCGAGCGCAGCCGTGCGGCAGCGCTCGATCGCCGACATCACCTTGAGCTGGTCGAGGCTGACATGGCCGGCATTGGCTTGCCGCCATGCCGGACCATGGTCGCGGAAGATGTCCGCGACCTCGAGCGCCAGGCGGGACACGGGCGCCGGGTGTTACGCCGGCGCTGGGCCTTTCTCATCTGGATCGGGCTTCTTGCCGGGCTTTCTGGTCGGCTTCTTGCGCGGCTGTGACAGCAGATCGAGCGGGCTCGTGACGTTGGCGATCATGCCGGTGGCGACGCGAGCATAGCGTGCCGTCGTCTCCAACTTGTCGTGTCCGAGCAACGCCTGGATGATTCTGATGTCGGACCCGCGTTCGAGCAGGTGAGTGGCGAAGCTGTGGCGCAGGGTGTGCAGGCTCACGCCTTTTCTGATTCCGGCCCCATCGGCGGCCTCATGGAACAGCCGGCCAAGCTGGCGGGTGGTCGTTGGCCGGCCGCGCCGCCGGCCGGGAAAGAGCCAGCGCTCGCCGGGCGCTACTGCGGCATCGTCGCGCGTTGGCCGCACCTTCCACCATTGCCGCAACAGGTCGAGCATTTCGGGCGACAGCATGACATTGCGGTCCTTGCGGCCCTTTGACTGCTCGATGCGAATGATCTTCTGGGCGCTGTCGATATGCTTGACCTTGAGCCTGACGATCTCGCTGGCGCGCAGGCCGCAGCCATAGCCGAGACTGAGCGCCACGCGGGCCTTGAGGCTCGTGGCGACCGCCAGCACGCGACGCGTCTCCTCCGGGCTCATCACCTGCGGGATCCTTTGCGGCTCGCGCAGGTGATAGATCTCGGCCGCCAGATCCAGGCGCCGCAGTGTGACGCGGAACAGGAACTTCACCCCCGTCATGATGCGGTTGCGATTGGGGATGCTCAGGCCACTCTCGACCAGGTGCAGCTGGAACCGGCGGATGTCGTCCGCCGTGGCCGTCTCGGGCGACTGCGCGAGGAACGCGGCAAACCGCTTGCAGCTGTCGATATGGCTTCGCTGAGAGTGCGCACCGAGATTGCGCGCCTTCATGTCCTCGATCATCCGCTGACGCAGCGGACTGACGACTTGCGTACGCATAGGCAACTCCTGTCGTGGGACGAGGTTGACAACCCCTCGATCCTCAAGACAGGCTTCCGCCCTCACTACCGGCGATCTCAGCTCTGGTTAACGCTGGCGCCGAGCCCCGTGCCTCCACTTGCTATCGCGCAGCGATTTAGTGCTTTGGCCCGACTCGGACTTGCCGAGATGTCCGCTATCCGGTCGCTATCGGGTGAATAGCAGACTGTGGACGCTGCGTTCAGCAAATCCCAATTCATGAGCACAACGACCTGTATCCATGGAGTCACGGCGCTGCCGCGTGCTCGATTATGAGCGGTCGCTTCGACTCGGCTATCGTTTTTGTCGCGTGGGCGACACGCTGCATTCAATCCTGACGCGGCTCGTCGCCCATGTTGCGGTCGTGATCGCCATTCTCGTTGGACCCGGTGCGCTG
>DASTGC010000085.1:0-6198 GCA_035719485.1 Novosphingobium sp. | reverse complement strand
TTCTTCAGGCTCCATCCATCTGATGATCATCGCCGCCTCGCCTGGCGCTGAACAATTCCCGGCCGATTTCGAGATACAACAGGTGAGGGCGAAGCATGGTTCGTAAAACCGCAAGCCGACTTCGGGAAACGCCGTTCCTGCTGGCAGAGACAGCCTTTGCCGAACACATCGGTGCTGCGCTCCGCGACGAACTCGGCGCGACTCGACGAGCGACCAAGACGGTGATGCGATGGGCCAATGTCAGCGACACGACAGCGCGAGGCTGGATCAACGGCCGCTGTGCCCCGAGCGGACGCCATCTGCTGGTCTTGGCGGCGAACAGCGATGTGGTGTTGAGAAAGGTACTGGCCTTAACAGACCATGCGGACCTCGACCTCGCCCTATCGCTGCAAGATATACAAAGGCGATTGGAGCTCGCGCTCACTCAGGTCTGTGCTGCTACCAGCTCATAATGGTGTTGCCAGCAGTTCACTGATACGTGAGACCCAATGCCTGCATGTCAGTGAGCTGTTCCCTGATCTGACTGGATCTCTTCCCTGTTGGTGGACCAGGGAATTTGACGAGGTGAACGGCGGAATTCCGCCGCGCATCACGCCGCTTCGATGGGCCATTTCCACGCGAACCCACGATTTTCCCTGTAAAACGCCGCGAAACAGGGAAATTCAAGGTGAGAGCGGATCCCTTCAGACTGCGTCGCGCACCAGACAAATCGCAAGTTCATCTTTTTCGCCTTCGGGCGACGGCAATGCTCGTTCCTCGGGACCACCCTATCCGTTTGACAAGCATGCTTGGTGGGTAGATATTTCCTTCAGGAACGCGTTGCAGAAAATGTGAAAGGAGACGTTGTGCTCGATCTGAAGATCGTGGGGGGAACCATCATGGACGGTTCAGGCGGAGCCCCATTCGTCGGGTCAATCGGCATCAAGGGCGATCGCATCGTCGCCGTCGGCGATGTCCAGGAGGATGCGGCGGAAGTGATCGACGCAACCGGCCGGGTCGTCTCGCCCGGCTTCGTCGACGTGCACACCCATTACGATGCCCAGGCTTTCTGGGATCCAACGTTCTCGCCTTCCTGCTTCCATGGCGTTACCACCATTCTTGGCGGCTTCTGCGGCTTCAGCATCGCCCCGCTGAGCCCCGAATCCGGCGCCTATCTCCTTCCCATGCTGGCCCGGGTCGAGGGCATGCCACAGGACACCCTGAAGGCGGGCGTGCCGTGGGACTGGCGGACCTTCGGCGAATACCTCTCCCGGCTCGACGGCCGCGTGCTGCTCAATGCCGGCTTCTTCGTCGGCCATTCCGCCGTACGCCGGCTGGTCATGGGTGAGCGGGCCAATGCCGGAGAGGCAACGGCCGAGGAGATCGCGGCAATGCAGGCCTGGGTGGACCAGTCGCTGGCGGAAGGCGCGCTTGGTTTCTCGACCACGGTGTCGCCTTCGCACAACGACGGCGATGGCAATCCCGTGCCGTCGCGGTTCGCGTCCCGGGACGAGGTGGTGACGCTGGCAAGTACCGTCCGAAACCACGAGGGAACCTCGCTGGAACTGCTGCCCAACCTGATGGAATTCGACGAAAGGATGGTCGATCTGTTGGTCGATTGCTCGCTCGCTGGCGGTCGTCCCCTGAACTGGAACGTGTTGACCGTCGGCGACGGCGGCGCAGAAGATCGCAAGCGCATCGAGACTCTTTTGCAGCCCAGCCGGATTGCCCGCCAGAAGGGAGCGGAAGTGCTTGCGCTGACTTTTGCAAGCGCCCCGACTCTTCGGGTTAATTTCGTCAGCGGTTTCGTGTTCGATTCGATTCCTGGGTGGGCCCCCTTGTTCAAGCTGCCGCTCGATCGGCGCCTTGAAGCCCTCAAGGATCCGTTCATCCGTGAAACCCTGCGGTCCGCAGCCGGAGAGCCGAAGCCGGGGAAGATCAACACCAACAACTGGGATTGCTACATCGTCATCGAAACCTTCAAGCCGGAAAACAAGCGTTTCGAAGGTCGCATGATCCGCGACATCGCCAAGGAGCTTGGCAAGTCGTATTTCGATACGCTGCTGGACATCGTTGTTTCCGATGAGCTGCGCACTTCGGTCATGCGCGAGGCCAGCGGCGAGGATGCCCAGGGTTACAAGCTACGGGCCGAACTGTGGCACGACGACGATGTGATCATCGGCGCGTCCGACGCTGGCGCCCACATGGACATGATCGATACCTTCGCCTTCTCTACCCTGCTGCTGCAGAACGCCCGGAAGTACGGGCTCATGACCTTGCCCGAGACGGTCCATCGATTGACCCAGGTGCCTGCCCGCGCTCTCGGCATCAAGGATCGCGGGTTGCTGGCAGAAGGCCTGTTTGCCGACGTGGTGATCTTTGATGGTGAAACCGTGGGCCGCGGCCCGGTCTACACCCGCTACGATCTCCCCGGCACCGATACGGAAGGCCGTCTCTATGCTGATGCGATCGGGATCGACTGCGTGATCGTCAATGGCAAGGTCGCCGTTCGCAACGGCGCCGTCACCGACGTGCGGCCCGGAACCGTGTTCCGCTCCGGCCGCGATACGTTCACGCGGCCCATCCCCGCGCTTGAGAACGCGGCCTGATCATGGCGGAAGGAGCCTCCGGCAGGATTGTCGGAGGCTCCGCCTCCAACTGCCTAAATCTCGAACTTCGCCGGCGAGCCCCCAGTTCACCCGCACCGCCGCCCACGACACCGAACACCGCGGCCGCAGAATCCGCACCGGCGACCGGATCGGCCTGAGCTTCCTCTCAGCCAACCGCGACGAGGACATTATCGAAGACCCCTTCTCGTTCCGCGTCGACCGCACCGATTGCCGCCGTGTGGGGTTCAGCAATGGCGCCCATATTTGCCGAGACATGCATCTGGCGCGCATGGAGATGCGGGTCTTTTTCGTGGAACTGCTGCGGCGCCTGAAATCGCTCGAACTGGCAGGAGCGCCGCGCCGGCGCCTGACGAATTTCGTCGGCGGGCCCGCATACCTCCCGGTCCGGTTTACGCTGGACTGAGCAGCCGGTCCGGGGCGCGCTTTCCCGAGGGGTGGCACGCGCCCGGGGAAGAGGCGATCGGCCCCGGCCTTCAGGATCCCAGCGCGGCAAGCTTGCCCTGGTCGACCGTGGAGACGGCCTGGCGGAGTTCGTCGATCGATGCGGCCGAGCCTTCGGCCTCGACCGAGAACCGCCCCAGCATGACGCCGAACTTGCCGCTGTGGTCAGCCGGGTGCCAGGCCTCGGTCTGCATGTGGCCGTCGACGGTTCCGGTCTTCTCGTAGCCGGAGCCATCCTCCTTGCTCTGCTCGACCCCCATGGCCGCGCTCATCCCGGCGAGCGCGCCGAGCCCGGCGAGATCGGTGATCCGCAGGGTGAACGAACGGTCGGCCGCGGTGTAGGTCGCCTGCGCGGTGCTGCCGACGACGCCGGCGCCGTTGGTTTCGGTGGCCGTGCGCTGGTAGGCGCCGATGGCGGGCGGCAGCAGGGCCTGGAGCTGGGCGGCGGGAACCGGAGGCTTCTTGCTATCGGCCTCCATCTGCGCGGTTGCGGCCTTCATCTTGTCGAGATCGACCGCGCCAACGCCGGGCACGGTGAGCTTGCCGCTGATCTCGCCGCTATCGGACATGCCCGGCGCCCCGCCGAACAGGTGCATGACCGGTGCTGCGACCGCGCCAACCACCAGCGACAGCACGATCGCGCAGACCACGGTGACCGCCGTGAACGAAAGGGCCTTGGCTTCGGGCACCTTCATCAGCGGGCTCGCCCCGGTGTAGAACAGGTAGAAGCTGTAGAGCCCGAGCAGGGTGAGGATCCCGAGGCCCGGCAGGAGGTTGAAAATGCCCGCGAGGAAGCTGGCCGTGGCGCCATAGATTGCCAGCTTGAGCGCGCGGGGGCGGCTGGCCTCACCCTCGAATTTCGGTGCCAGGAATTCGACGATCAGGGCGAGAACGAACAGGCCGACCAGCGAGATCAGGTAGGTCGTCACCATCGAGGCGAGGCCGCCGAGCAGGCTGGGCCGCCACGTTATGCCGAACATACCGTAGCCGAACAGCTGGCCATGGAGGAAGGCGGCGACCGGGCCGATCGCGGCCAGCGGGACGGCATAGCGGGTGAACAGGCCCGCGGTATCATCCGGCTCGGCGGCGATGACCGGCCATTCTTCCTTCGGCTTGAGCAGGATGGCCTTGACCCGGGCGATGAGCGGGGTGGCAGTGGGAGTGGCAAGATCGGTCATGGGCGTGCCCCCTGTTCGACGGAGCAGAGCCCGCCACTCGGCGGCAGGCAGCTGGCGTCAGGCAGCGGTTTTGTTTCATGCGCAACCGGATTTGGCAAGGGAGGATCACGGCCGCATTGGCGGGAACGCCAGGGACGGCTAGGGTGCCGCGCAGATGGCAGCGGGACGGACAGACTTGGCGGTACTCGGCGGCGGGCTGGCCGGGGGGCTGATGGCCCTCGCGCTGGTTGAACGGCGCCCTGAGCTGCGGATCGTCCTGATCGAGCGGGGCGAGCGGCTTGGCGGCAATCACGTGTGGTCGTTCTTTGCCAGCGACCTTTCCGAGGAGGGCGCGCGGCTGGTTGAGCCGCTGGTTACCGCGCGGTGGGACGAGGGCTACGACGTGCGCTTTCCTGCCGGCGCGCGGACCTTGCCGACCCCCTATCGCAGCGTGACCTGCGAGCGGTTCGACGCCGTGCTGCGTGAGCGACTGGGGGAAGAGGCGATCGTCTGCGGCGAGGTGGCGCAGGCGGGGCCGGGCCACGTGGTGCTGGCCGACGGACAGCGGATCGCGGCGGGCGGAGTAATCGACGCGCGCGGCGCGGCACGGCTGCCGCACCTGCGCGGCGGCTGGCAGAAGTTCGTTGGGCAGATGCTGCGGACGGCCCAGCCCCACGGGCTGACCCGGCCGGTGGTGATGGATGCCACGGTGCCGCAGATCGACGGGTACCGCTTCATCTATGCCCTTCCGTTCGCGCAGGACCGGGTCTTTGTCGAGGATACCTACTACAGCGACGGCCCCGAACTGGACCTGGCCGCGCTGCGCGGGCGGATCGGCCACTGGGCGGCGGCGCAGGGCTGGGCCGTGGCCGAGGTGCTGGGCGAGGAAACCGGGGTGCTGCCGGTCGTCGCCGGGGGCGACATGGGGGCCTTTCGCGCGGAGATGGACCAGGGCGTGGCGCTGGCCGGCGTGCGGGCCGGGCTGTTCCAGCCGCTGACCTCCTATTCCCTCCCCGATGCCGTGCGCTTCGCCCTGGCGGTTGCCGACAGCAAAGACCTTTCGGGCACTGGCCTTGCGGCCCTTGGGCGGGCATGGACGGCGCGGCACTGGCGCGGCGCGGCGTTCTACCGGATGCTGGCGGCCATGCTGCTGGGCGCGGCCCGCGAGGGTGAGCGGTGGCGGGTGATGCAGCGGTTCTATCGCCTTCCCGAGGGGCTGATCGAGCGTTTCTATGCAGGCAGATCGAACATGATGGACAAGGCGCGGATTCTTGCCGGCAGGCCGCCGGTGCCGCTGGGTGCGGCGCTGCGCGCAATCGTCGGTCGCGCGCCGCTGGCTGATCTTGGAGCACCGGAGTGACCGCGGCGGGGGTGAGCGAGGGCGCGCGGACCGCATGCGTCATCGGCTCCGGCTTCGGCGGGCTGGCACTCGCGATCCGGCTGCAGGCGGCCGGGATCAGCACGACGCTCATCGAGGCCCGCGACAAGCCGGGCGGGCGCGCCTATTTCTGGGAGCGCGACGGGTTTACCTTCGATGCCGGTCCGACGGTGATCACCGACCCGGCCTGCCTGCGCGAACTGTGGGCGCTCACCGGCCACGACATGGCCGCCGACGTTGAGCTGATGCCGGTCATGCCGTTCTACCGACTGAACTGGCCGGACGGCACCAACTTCGACTATTCCAACGACGACGCGTTGCTGCGCAGAGAGATCAACCGCGTGGCTCCGGGTGACCTCGAAGGCTACGGGCGGTTCCTCAACTATGCCGCCGGGGTCTATCAGGAAGGCTATGTGAAGCTCGGCACCAAGCCGTTCCTCGACTTTGCCAGCATGATCAAGGCCGCGCCCGCGCTTGCCCGCTACCAGGCCTGGCGGAGCGTCTATTCGATGGTTTCGGCCCATGTGAAGAGCGAGAAGCTGCGCGAGGCGCTCTCGTTCCATACGCTGCTGGTGGGCGGCAATCCAATGACCACCAGTTCGATCTATGCCCT
>DASTGC010000084.1:0-3763 GCA_035719485.1 Novosphingobium sp. | reverse complement strand
AAGGTGATCATGGGCAAGGTGCTGGACGGCGTGGCCGACCACATGACCGGGATGGGCGACAAGGGCTTCATCGTTTCGGGCGAGGGCGAGGCCACCAGGGAATCGATGGTCGCCGCGATTCGCGACAGCGGGGCCGAGGTGCTGGTCAACTTCCTGCCGGTGGGCAGCCAGACCGCGACCGAGTTCTACATGGACTGCGCGCTGGAAGCGGGCGTGGCCGTGGTCAACTGCATGCCGGTGTTCATCGCCAGCCGCCCGGAATGGGAACGCCGCTTCGCCGAGAAGCGCATCCCGATCGTGGGCGACGATATCAAGGCCCAGGTCGGCGCTACGATCGTCCACCGCGTGCTCGCCAGCCTGTTCGGCGCGCGCGGCGTGAACATCGAGCGGACCTACCAGCTCAACACCGGCGGCAACACCGACTTCATGAACATGCTGGACCGCCAGCGGCTCGGCTCCAAGAAGGAATCGAAGACCGAGGCCGTCCAGGCCATGCTCGCCCAGCGCCTCGAGGATGAGAACATCCACGTCGGCCCGTCGGACTACGTGCCGTGGCAGAAGGACAACAAGCTCTGCTTCCTGCGGCTTGAGGGCAACCAGTGGGGCAATGTCCCGATGAACCTCGAACTGCGCCTGTCGGTGGAGGACAGCCCGAATTCTGCCGCCTGCGTGATGGACGCGATCCGTTGCTGCAAGGTTGCGCTGGAGCGGGGCGAGGGCGGTGCTCTCGCCGGCCCTTCGGCCTATTTCTGCAAGCATCCGCCGGTCCAGTTCAACGACGACGACGCGGCTCGGATGGTCGAGGAATATATCGCCCCCACCGCGATGGCGGCCGAATAGGCTTTCGCAGCGCGGGGGCTGGGCTTGGACGCGGTCATCATCGCGGCGGGCTATGGCAGCCGTATTTCCGCCCTGTCGGATTCCAAGCCGCTGACCCCGATTGCCGGGGTGGCGATGATCGAACTCGGCGTGCGCCAGCTGGCGGCCGCCGGGGTGACCCGGGTGGTGGTTGTGACCGGCCACGAAGGAGATCGGGTCGAGGCATTCCTCGCCGCCCTCGCCCGACGCACCGGCATGGCCATCCATGCCGAGCGAGTGGCCGACTGGTCCAAGCCGAACGGCTTTTCGGTCGTTGCCGGGGCGGGCAGGGTTGCAGCTCTCGGCGGCGGCGATTTCCTGCTGGTCATGGCCGATCACTTGTTTTCGGCGGAAATCCTCCAGCGCCTTTCGCGCGAGGGCGCAGGCGACCGCGGCGTGACCCTGGCGATCGACCGCCGGCTCGACAATCCGCTGGTCGATCCGGACGATGCGACCTGGGTGCAGACCGGGGACGACGGTCGCATCACGGCCATCGGCAAGACCATTGCAGCCTATGACGCGGTCGATTGCGGTGCCTTTCTCGCCACCCCGGAACTGCCGGAAGCCATTGCCGCCGCGATTGCCACCGGCAAGGCTGGCAGCCTGTCGGACGGCATGCAGGTTCTCGCCGACAGGGGCCGCGCGGCAACCATGGACGTGGGCGGGGCGTGGTGGCTCGACGTTGATGATCCGCGCGCCCATGCGATCGCCGAGGCCGAAGCCCCGATCCACCTCAACCTCGTTTCCGGCTGAGCCGCTCAGGGATACTTGAGGCGCACCCGCGTCAACAGGGCCGGGCGCGGGATCGACAGCCTCACCGACTGAAAACTCGGCAGCCCGGCCAGCGTGCTCGGGTTGTTGGCGAAGCCATAGCCCTCCGCCGGCAGGCCGATGCCGGTGCGATCGAACACCTGATTGCCGTTTTCATCGTGATAGATGGCGATGGCGTAGACGCCGGGCTGGGGTACATAGATGCAGCCGATGGTCGTCCCCGCCTGTGCCGGGACCCGGCCGACATAGAGCGAGCCGTTGCGTACGAGGAACTTGCGCGGATTGTCGGCATAGAGGGTGATCGCCACAAGGCCGTTACTGCTGCGTACCCCTTCGACCGCCACGTTGATCCAGGTCTTGCTGACGGGGCCGGTACACCCGGCAGGAGCCGGACGGGCAGAGACGTCCATCGTTTCCGCCGAAAGCATGCCGGGCATTGCCGCGATCAGCAGTACGCCGGTGGCGTGGACAAGCGCAGCGATCTTCGTCCTCATCCCAACTCCGGGCTGCACTGACACTCGGGGCCCCTTGCGCGCTTCCATGCGCAACCCGTCGCAGCGGATCAACCCTCCATCGCACCGCCCGTTCCGTCTGCGACAAATTGCGACGGGATTTCGCCTGTGTCGCTGATGACGCACCCGCCGGACAGAGTCAGCCGCCGGTCGGCCAGCTGCACGAGGCTGCCCCCGTGGCCGATGATCAGGATCGTCATCCGGCCCTTGAGCGCGGCGATGGCGCCGGCGACGGCAGCCTGGTTTTCCTCATCGAGTGCCGAGGTTACCTCGTCGAGGATCAGCAGGGCCGGGTCGCGCAGCAGGCCCCGGGCCAGGGCGATACGCTGGCGCTCGCCCCCGGAAAGCCGCGTGCCCCTCTCGCCAACAACGGTATCGAGTCCCTCCGGCAGGGTCAGCACGAAGCCCGCCGCCGCATCGCCCAGGGCCCGCCCGATCCGCTCGTCCGAGGCGTCGGGCACGGCCCAGCGCAGGTTGTCGCAAATCGAGGCGTGCAGCAGGACCGGCTCCTGCTGGACATAGGCGACCCGCTCACGCCAGGCCCGGCGCTGGCCGGGCGCAAGCGGCACGCCATCAAGCAGCATCCGCCCCGAGCTCGGCCAGGCGAGGGCGGCAATGACATCGGCCAGGCTCGACTTGCCCGCCCCCGATGGGCCGGAAACATGCACCGTGCTACCGCGCCGGATCGCCAGTGTTATCCCATCAAGCGCGGGCGAAGCACGGCCATCGTGGCGCAGGGCGACCTGCTCGAGGCGCAGCTCGCTCCAATCCTGAGGGACCGGTTCGGCAGCGTCGGCCAGTTCCGCGTGCCGGCTGGCCTCGAACAGGCACTGCCCGAGTTCGGCCACGGCCGGGCGATCGTGGGCGAGGTTCTGCAACCCGGACTGGATCACGGTCAGCAGCGGAACCGCGCGGGCCGAAACGGCGATCAGCGGCAGCAGCGTTGCCGGCGAGGAATGCCAGCGGGTTGCCGCCAGCCACACCGTTGCCGCGAGAACGGCAGCTGTTCCCGCCTGCAAGGCGAAATTGCCGATCCCAACGCCGCGCATGAACCCGAGCCGGGCCCGCCGCAAGGCCGCGGCCACGGCCTCGGCCCGACCAGCCTCGCGCGCCTCGGCCCCGAAGATCCTGATCAGCCTGATGAGGGCGAGGCGCTCGGTATAGAAGCCATAGTAGTCCTCCATGCCGCCGATGGCGCGATCACCCTCGCGGCGCGCCTGGCGCCGCAGGGCGACATGGAGCGCCAGCACCAGCAGCCCGCCGAAGGCGAGGGCCGCTGCCGGCAGCGGGTCGATCAGCAGCGCCGCACCGAGCATGATGGCCAGCGTGACCGCGGCCGCGAACAGCGACTGGAGATGCTGCAGGCCCATGCCGAGCCGGTCGATCGTACCCAGCAGCACGCCCGGCAGGCGTCCCGGCCGGACAGCCGAGAGCCACAGCCAGTCGGCCTGGAACAGCGTTCGCAGCAGGCGCTGGCGCAGGTTGTCGGTCACCGCCAGCTGCAGCGCCTGTTCGGCATGGAGGCGCGCCTGGACCAGCGCCGCGCGCAGCGCCACCAGCAGGACGAACAGCCCCAGCAGCCCGCCGGTTCCGGGCGGCAGCGCGCGGCCGCCGCTGGCATG
>DASTGC010000083.1:0-5022 GCA_035719485.1 Novosphingobium sp. | reverse complement strand
CCCCTGCGCCTGGCCTGCGATACGGATGCGCTGGCCCACAACTGGCGCGAGCTTGACCGATTGTCAGGCTCGGCCCGGGCCGGCGCGGCGGTCAAGGCGGACGCCTACGGCACCGGGGCGCGGCGGGCAACGCCCGTGCTGGCCGCCGCCGGCTGCCGTGACTTCTTCGTGGCACACTGGGCAGAAGCGGCGGATCTGCTGGATCTCGTTCCGCCGGCTGCGCTTGCCATGCTGCACGGGCCGTTGAACCAGGCCGAGGCTGAATGGGCGCGCAGCAGCGGGGTTCGTCCCGTGCTCAATTCGCTGGCCCAGATCGATTGCTGGCTCGCCGCAGGAGGTGGGCCGTGCCATGTGATGGTCGATACAGGGATCAATCGTCTCGGGCTTCCGGTAGAGGCGCTGGGCGATCCCCGTCTCGCTCGGCTGGAGATCGACGTGCTGCTATCGCACCTCGCCTCCGCGGAGGATGATACACCGCTCAACCTGCGCCAGCAGCAGCGCTGGATGGCGGCCCGTCAGCGGCTGGCCCACCGTCGCGCCAGCCTCGCCAACAGTGCGGGGATCATGCTCGGTAGGGACTACCACGGCGAGCTTACCCGCCCCGGCCTGTCGCTCTACGGGGGCGTTCCGTGCCCAGCCCTGGCATCCCATATCCGCCAGGTCGTCAGGCCAGAGGCGGCGATCCTCCAAGTGCGCGAACTCGCGGGCGGTGAGACAGTCGGCTACAATGCGACCTTCACCGCGCCAGGCCCGATGCGCGTGGGCGTGATCGCCTTGGGCTATGCCGATGGCTATCTGCGCTGCTGGTCGGGCAAGGGCGTGGCCCGCAGCGGCGATGGCGCGGCCTTGCCGGTGCTCGGCCGCGTCTCGATGGACATGACCGTGATCGACCTCGCCGCGGGCCCCTCCCTCCGCGAAGGCGACTGGGTGGGGATCGACTATGCCCTGCCTGATGCCGCAACGCAGACCGGCCTGTCGCAGTATGAGCTGCTCACTTCGCTGGGCGCGCGCTTTTCCCGCTAGGGGACAGGGTTTTTCCGCACTTGTGCTGCGCAGCAAGTCGCTTGTTGCGTTGCACACCGATACGGTTAGTCTTCCGGAATTGTGCCGAGTCGGGCACATCGGAGAATGCGGGTCATGGCGGGCAAAGCGGGCGAAACTGACGACGTCGTCACCATCAAGAAGTACGCCAACCGGCGGCTCTACAACACGCGATCGTCAACCTACATCACGTTGGATCACCTTGCGAAGATGACCCGCGAAGGCATCGATTTCCGGGTGATCGATGCGAAGAGCGGCGCCGATATCACGCACCAGATCCTCACGCAGATCATCATGGAGGAAGAGGCCAGCAGCGGTGAGCAGATCCTCCCGGTCAACTTCCTGCGCCAGCTGATCTCGATGTACGGCAATTCGATGCAGTCGCTGCTGCCGCACTATCTCGAAGCCTCGATGGATCATTTCCGCGAAAACCAGCTGAAGCTGCGCAAGGCGCTGGAAGACAGCATCGGCAGCAATCCGCTGGCCGCTATCGCGCAGCGCAACATGGAAATGTTCAAGGCCGCCGCGGCTGCATTCATGCCGGGGGCAGAACATGTGGCGGCTCCCGCCAGGGAACCCGACAAGGCGACAGAGCCGCAGCAGGACAACGCGATCGAACTGCTCAAGGCGCAGATGGCGGCCATGCAGAAAAAGCTCGACGAACTGGGCAAGTGATCCGGCTTCCCCACCGGGCCTTCACCCGCTAACAGCGCGGCCATGAACCAGCCCGCCAAGACCCCCGCCATCAAGCACGCCCTGTCCGTCACCCGCGAGAGCGATTTCGCCGCGTGGTACCAGGAAGTCATCGCCGAAGCCGAGATGGCCGAGGAATCAGGCGTGCGCGGCTGCATGGTGATCAAGCCGTGGGGCTACGGCATCTGGGAGCGCATCCAGCAGATCATGGACGCGCGGATCAAGGAAGCAGGCGTTTCGAACTGCTACTTCCCGCTGTTCATCCCGCTGTCCTATTTCGCCAAGGAGGCTGAGCACGTCGAAGGCTTCGCCAAGGAGATGGCGGTCGTCACCCACCACCGTCTGGTCGGTGACGGCAAGGGCAGCCTGGTCCCCGATCCGGAAGCGAAACTCGAAGAGCCGTTGGTCGTGCGCCCCACCTCCGAAACGGTGATCGGGGCGGCCATGGCCCGCTGGGTGCAGTCATGGCGTGACTTGCCGCTCCTGACCAACCAGTGGGCCAACGTGGTCCGCTGGGAAATGCGCACCCGCATGTTCCTTCGCACCAGTGAATTCCTCTGGCAGGAAGGCCACACCGCCCACGCCGACCGTGACGATGCCATGGTCGAAACCCTGCGCGCGCTCGAGATGTATCGCGCTTTCTCGGAAGACGTGCTGGCCATGCCGGTGATCGCTGGCGAAAAGCCCGAGAACGAACGTTTCCCCGGCGCTGTGGCCACCTATTCGATTGAAGCCATGATGCAGGACGGCAAGGCCCTCCAGGCCGGAACCAGCCACTATCTCGGCACCGGATTCGCCGAGGCGGCTGGCATCCAGTATCAGAACAAGGAAGGCCAGCAGGCGCTGTGCCATACCACCAGCTGGGGCGTTTCCACTCGCCTCATCGGCGGGGTGATCATGACCCACGGGGACGACGACGGGCTGCGCGTGCCCCCGGCCATCGCGCCGCACCAGATCGTGATCCTGCCCATGCTGCGAGAGGACGATGGCGACGCTGCCCTGCTCACTTATTGTGATGAACTGCGCGCCTTACTGGCGAAGCAGTCGGCGCTGGGCGAACGGGTCCGCGTCCTGCTCGACAAGCGCCCCGGCAAGGCCACGCAGAAGCGGTGGGCCTGGGTCAAGAAAGGCGTGCCGCTGATCCTCGAGATCGGCGGGCGCGACGCCGCCGGCGGACAGGTCTCGGTCCTGCGCCGCGATCGCCTGTGGCGCGAGGACGGCAAGGTCAACTTCACCGCAATGGCGCGTGATCGGTTCATTGGCCTCGCCGCCGCCGAACTGGAAAGCGTTCAGGCCAGCCTCCATGGAGAAGCGACAGCGCGCCGCGATGGGCAGATCCAGCGCGGGATCGATAATCTCGATGGTCTCGCAGAGTTCTTCTCGGACGAGAACCGCTATCCCGGCTGGGTCGAACTGGGCTGGGCACGTCCCACCGGCGCGGCGCTGGAGGACGTGGTGGCCAGGCTCAAGGCCCTGAAGCTGACCATCCGCAACGCCCCGCTAGGAGCGGCCGCGCCGGGCGGCACCTGCCCGTTCACCGGGCAGCCGGCGGTGGAAACGATCTATATCGCGCGATCCTACTGAACCGTGCCTAGGCTCTCTCCGCCAGGTCGCTCACGGCCTCGCGGATGCTGTTGACCGAGGCGGCAGCGGCGGCCTCACCCTCACGGGTGAGCGCAACCAGGGTCCGTCGGGCATCCGTGGGATCCCCAAACTGTCTCACCAGCCCCTGCTGCTCGAGCAAGCCGATCCAACGCAGGGTTGTCGTCAACGGAACTCCCGATCCGATGGAAACCGATTTGACGCTCAGAGGCGTCGCCTGGGCGAACAGCTCCAGCATGATGTCCCACGATGGTTCCCCCAGAAATTCTGCCGGGATAAACCGGGCCCGCTGCTTGCGCGCGGCGGCCAGATTGGCCGCAGCCTTGCGCAGCAAGAAATCCGACGGGGCCTCATTGCTCAGGCAAACAGCGCCCGGACCGGGGCCGACTGCCTCGATGTAGTCGCGGATCTGGCGGAAAGCTTCGGCGATGGGCCGAAATCCGGAGTCGTCGCAATTCGTGGTACTGGGGCAGGCCCGGCAACCGGTTACTTGCAGATGTTCCATGAATTCCCCCTTCAGGGTTCCTCCGTATCTGCACCATGTCTGTAAAAACAATCGATTATCGCAGCTCCACCTGTGGATAAGTTGCCGATGAGCGATAGCTCATAATATAAGTAAGACGCATTGCAATAGTAATAAATGGATTTGAATGGTTTATAGTGTCTTCATTAGTAAATATAACTTATCATATCCCCATAGGGCTCGGTGATGAGACGCCCCTTACTTTGGTGAATCCGAGGTCATAAATTCAAGTCATTGTGATTGTTAATAAAATGAATGAACCACATATAACTTTCGACGGGCTGATATGGGCTCCATAAAGGGGGATTTTTCGGCGAAAACACGGAAATGGTCGTGCGTTTTGGATGGTATTCGCTCGCGGAGGATGAAGCCGGTCGCGAGCAAAAATCTGCCCTGAAACGGAGGTAATTTACTATAGTTTCAAGGACAACGGCTGGGAGCCGCGGTCATTCCCAGGTGAGCGATGCGACAAATTTGAACCATGATTCGCGTTCCTGCAGGCGCCGTGCGCAAACGAAGGTGCCGCTTATGAGTTTACGACCTAGTCATCCGGCTCACGGGTCATCTTGAGGCCCTGACGGATCATCAGCACGCCTACAAGGAACGGGACGCCCCCGAACAGGGCAACTGGCACCATCATGAACAGGATGCCCACCAACGCGTCCATCGGGTCGGCCGCGCTTCCGTTGCCCATGCCGGTGATGGCCGACAGCAGCACTTCGGCCGAGCACAGCCCGCTCGTGCCGGCAATCAGGATACCCGCTGCCAGCAGGATACCGCCCCACAATTTGTTCATCGCTAGTCCTCCGCCATGACACGGTGGCGCGCCAGAACATCCGCGCCCCTTGCCCCGTCGCGATAGAAGGTGTTGAACGTGTCGAACGGAATGATCTGGCCCGCCGGCGTGACGAAATGCACGCAGCTGCGCTTCACCGTGGCGAGATCGAAATTGTAGCGGTCGAGGAACTGGAGGATGACCACGCGGAAGCTGTTGGCATAGCTCAGCTGCGCGGGGATCATCGCCTGGGGCAGGCAGCACAGCAGGCTGGCCAGCTTTTCCTCGGTATTGGCCTGGGTTGTCGCCAGCGAGAGCAGGTTCAGGATGCCGTCGCGCAGGCCAGGGTGGGCCTCGTAGCTGATCGTGTTGGGGCCGTTCAGCAGGA
>DASTGC010000082.1:0-14160 GCA_035719485.1 Novosphingobium sp. | reverse complement strand
CTGCACCTTCCACTGCGGATTCTGTGCCTTTTCCAAGGGCGACATGGCCGAGGACCTGCGGGGCCGACCCTATGACCTCGATCGCGGCGAGGTGATCCGGCGCGTCCGTGAAGCGTGGGACCGGGGCGGTACCGAGGTCTGCCTCCAGGGCGGCATCCACCCGCACTACACCGGCCAGACCTACATCGATCTCGCCCTCGCGGTCCGCGAAGCCGTGCCGGAAATGCACATTCATGCCTTTTCGCCGCTTGAAATCCGCCAGGGGGCTGCGACACTTGGGGAAGATCTCGCCTCATTCCTGACCCGGCTCAGGCAGGCCGGTCTCGGCACTCTGCCGGGAACGGCTGCGGAAATTCTCGATGACGAGATCCGCGCCATCATCTGCCCGGACAAATTGAACACCGCCGAATGGCTCGAAGTAGTCGGCACGGCCCATGAAGTCGGCCTCAAGACCACCTCGACCATCATGTTCGGACACGTTGACAGCCCGCGCCACTGGGCCCGCCACCTCATCGCCCTGCGCGACCTGCAGCAGCGCACCGGCGGAATCACCGAATTCGTGCCCCTGCCCTTCGTGCCGATGGAATCGCCGATGGCACGCAAGGGTCTGACCCGGCTTGGCCCCACCTTCCGCGAGGTGCGCCTGATGCATGCCGTCGGCCGGCTTGTGCTCTACCCCTACATCACCTCGATCCAGACCTCGTGGGTCAAGCTGGGCGCTGATGGTGTCCGCGCCATCCTCGCCGGCGGAGCAAACGATCTGGGTGGCACCCTGATGAACGAAAGCATCTCGCGCGCGGCCGGCGCCCAGCATGGCCAGGAGATGCCGCCGGCAGAGATGGAGCGCCTGATCCGGTCCATTGGCCGTATCCCACGCCAGCGAACAACCCTTTATGGCGACGTGACGGAGGAGATTCGCTTGCGCGGTTTTGCCGCGGCCGAACTCGCCCCGCTCGTCCAGACCCCTCCGCGCAAGCGGGAACGAATCCAACCGAAGGATGCTCTTGCCAATGTCTGATACACCTCTCGCCACGATCGCCGTCCTCGGGGGAACCGGAAAGGAAGGCGGCGGGCTCGCCCTGCGATGGGCTCACAAGGGGCACCAGGTCATCATCGGCAGCCGCTCGGCCGAGCGAGCTCAGGCCGCTGCCGACGAGATGAACGCCACCCTTGGGACGAGCAACGCTCGCGGCGCGACCAACCCCGACGCCGCCGCCGGGGCCGACATCGTAGTGCTCTCCGTCCCCTTCGCCGGCCAGATCGCGGCGGTGGAAGAAGTGGCGCGGCAGCTCGAAGGCAAGATCCTGATCGACGTCACCGTGCCGCTGGTGCCGCCCAAGGTGGGTGTCGTGCAGCTTCCCAACGGCGGATCGGCCGTTGCCGCCGTGCAGGAGAAGCTGGGCGAAGGTGTCCGGGTGGTCTCGGCTTTCCAGAACATCTCGGCCCACCACCTCGCGCACCTCGACGAGGAAATGGACTGTGACGTGCTGGTGTGCGCCAATGACGCGGCCGCTGCCGACACGGTCGTTGAGCTTGCCCGGGAAATCGGCCTTCGCGCGTGGAACGCCGGCCCGCTGGCGAACTCGGTCGTTGCCGAGGGACTGACCTCGATCCTGATCACGCTGAACCGTCGCTATAAGGTCCCTGGCTCGGGCATCCGCATCACCGGCATCTGATTGAACGCATATCCCAGCGATTGCCGCCCCGCGCTTGCCCCGGCAGTGCGGGGCAGGCTAGGCACTTCCCATGACCCCGCCCGCGTCCGTCGTCCTCCAGCCGCTGACTGGCATTCCGCTGATCGAGGCAGGGGATGATCTCGCAGCTGTTCTTGGTGACGCGCTGGAGCGCTCTGGCATTGCCCTTGCCGATGGCGACGTGCTGGTGCTCGCCCAAAAGATCGTCTCCAAGGCCGAGGGGCGGCAGGTGATCCTGGCCGAAGTCACGCCCTCTCCACGGGCTATCGAAATCGCCGCGCAGTGCGACAAGGACCCACGCCTGGTCGAGCTTATCCTGTCTGAAGCCGACGAGGTGATGCGCCTGCGCCCCGGCGTGATCATAGTACGTCACCGGCTCGGACTGGTCCTGGCCAATTCCGGAATCGATCAGTCCAACGTCGATCATGCCGGCGGCCAGGCCGCCCTGCTCCTGCCGCTCGATCCCGATGACACTTGTCGCCGCCTGCGCTCCGTCATCGCGGCGCGCACGGGCAAGACCATTGCAGTGGTCATCATTGACAGCCTCGGGAGGGCCTGGCGCAACGGTACCGTCGGCATAGCAATCGGCGTTGCCGGACTGCCTGCCAGGCTGGACCTGCGCGGCCGGGCAGACCTGTTCGGCCGATCGCTTGAAACCAGCGAGCTCGGCCTTGCCGATGAAATCGCGGCAGCCGCATCGCTGGTTATGGGCCAGGCAGCCGAAGGCACGCCCGTCGTCGTCGTCCGCGGCCTCATCCTCCCCTCCGGGACCGGCGCGGCCACTGACCTCGTGCGCCCACGCGCGCTGGACCTTTTCCCATGATCGTGGTCCTTGCCGGCGGCGTCGGCGGCGCCCGGTTCGCCAACGGGCTGGCGGCGCTCCTGCCGCCCGGCGAATTGCTTGTGGCGGTTAACGTCGGGGATGATTTCGATCATCTCGGCCTGCGCATCTGCCCCGATCTCGATACGGTCACCTACACCCTCGCAAATCTCAACAACCGTGAGCTCGGATGGGGCCAGGTCGACGAAACCTGGTCGTTCATGGAGGCCATGGGCAAGCTTGGCGGACCTGACTGGTTCAACCTGGGGGACCACGATCTCGCGACCCACGTGCTGCGCACCAGCCGCCTTGCCGCGGGCGAACCGCTTTCCGCCATAGTCGCCGATTTCGCTGCTCGACGCGGAATTCACCAGCGCATCTTTCCGGTGACGGACGATCCGGTCAGCACCAAGGTCCTCACTGACGAGGGCGAGCTCGATTTCCAGGACTATTTCGTTAGGCGACGCTGCGAACCGGTGTTCCGGTCGATCCGCTTCGCCGGGGCAGACCGCGCGCGCGCCCAACCCGATCTGCTTGCCGCACTCGCTGATCCGGCACTCGAAGCGATCCTGATTGCACCGTCCAACCCGCTGCTCAGCATCGCACCAATCCTTGGTATCCCGGAAATTACCGCCGCCCTCGCGGCACGCCACGCGCCGTGCGTTGCCGTCTCGCCGTTCATTGCCGGCCAGGCTGTCAAGGGCCCGGCTGCCAAGATCATGCGCGAACTGGGCCTCGAGCCCGGCCCCGCCGCAATCGCCGCCCACTATGGCGATCTGCTCGACGGGCTGGTGATTGACAGTGCCGATGCGGCAGAGGGAGAGGGCCCGGCCATCCTGCGGACCAACATCCTGATGCGGGATGACGCCGGCCAGCAGCGTCTCGCCGGAGAAGTGCTCGCCTTCGCCGGGCGGCTGGGCTTGCGGTGCCCGCGCCAGTGAATCCGCGCATCGTCATTCCTGCGCGCGGACCTGAACTGGGCAAATCCCGGCTGGCGGAGGCGCTCACTGCAGGAGAGCGCGCCGCACTCGTCGATCGGCTCTTCGATCACGCGCTGGACGTCGCTCTGGCGGTCTTGCCGCCCGAGGCGATTCTCGTCGTTAGCCGCAGTCCCGCGACTCTGGAGCGAGCTGCCGCGCTGGGCGCCCGAACCCTTTTAGAAACGGGCACAGGACTGAACTCCGCGCTCGAACAGGCCAGCCAGGTGCTGGCTGCGCAGGGCTCGGGCCCGATCCTCACCCTCAGCGCCGATCTGCCGCTGCTCGCCCGGGATGACATCGTTGCTCTGCTGTCGACTGCAGGAGATGTCGTCTGCGCGACCGATACACCGCATTTGGGAACGAACGCACTGCTCCAGCGCAGGCCAGGGCTTATCCCATATTGCTACGGTCCGGGCAGTCTCGCCGCGCACCGCGATGCGGCGCGGACGCGGCATCTTTCTTTCGCCATGGTTGACCGCCCCGGCCTCGCCCAGGATCTCGATACACCGGAGGACCTTTCCCTGCTCGCGCCGGGGCAGGGACCGGCCGCAGCGCCGGCCTCCGCTCCCGAGCGGCGGGAATAGCCTTCCCTTGGGTCAGAGACCGGCCGGCAACCCGATGGTCTTTTCCTGCAGGTATTCGTTGATCCAACCCGGTCCATATTCGCGCCCCACGCCCGAGCGCTTGTAGCCGCCGAAAGGCCCGAACGTGGACATTATCCCGCCGAATCCGCCATTGATCGAGACTCCTCCAGTTCGCAGCTGCAGGGCCATGCGATAGGCTTGGGCCGGGTCCGCGCTCATGATGCCTGCCCCAAGACCATAAACAGAATCGTTCGCAAGCTTCACGGCTTCCTCATCGGTATCAAATCCGATTACCGCGCCCACGGGCCCGAACACCTCTTCCTGGGCAAGCTTGCTGGAGTTGTCGACATCATCGAACAGGGTCGGAGTGTAATAGAAACCCTTGTCCAGATGCTCGGGACGCTTCCCTCCCGTCACCAGCTTCGCGCCGCCATCGTGACCAGCCTGGACATAGCGTTCGACCGTGTCGCGCTGGCTGGCACGGATGAGCGGACCCATGGCCGTCGTCGGGTCGATCGGATTGCCCACCTTCATCGCCTCCATCGCCCCTTTCATGGTTGCGACGAATTCACCGCGTACAGAATTATGCACCAGGAAACGGGTCAGCAGGGCGCAGCCCTGGCCGCAGTTGGAGGTGAGCCCACCGGCCGCGGAATAGGCGGCCTTCGTAACGTCGGCATCGGCGCGCACGATCAGGGCCGACTTCCCGCCGAGTTCGGTGTGGACTTTCTTGAGTGTAGGCGCGGCCTGAGCAGCGATCAGCGCGCCGACCTTGTCCGACCCGGTGAAGGTCACCATGTCGATCGCCGGATGCTCGGTCAGCATCCTGGCGCAATCGAGCCCTCCGTTGACCACGTTGATTACGCCCTTGGGGAAACCGACTTCTTCGGCGATCTGGCCGAACAGCAGGGCGGAGAACGGCGTGAACGGCGATGGCTTGAGCACGATGGTGCAGCCGGCCAGCAGCGCCGGCACAACCTTGGCCATGTTGAGCAGGAACGGGAAATTGTAGCCGGTAATTCCCGCAACGACGCCCCACGGCTCTTTGATCACGGTGATCAGGCCAAGCGAATCCCGCTGGCCCGGCACCCACGGCGGATTGATTTCCAGCGGACCGCTGGTGGGCACAATGGCTTCGGCATATTCGATGCCCGCCATCATGTGGCTCATCGGCGTCAGGGTCTGAACCGAATAGGCCAGCCCCATGGTCGTGCCCACCTCGGCGATTGCCAGCGCCTGGATTTCGGGCAACCGCCGCGTCAGCACGGCATGCATCTTGCGCATGACAGCAGCGCGTTCGCGGAACGACATGCGTGGCCATGGCCCGTTGTCGAAGGCCTCGCGCGCAGCCATGATGGCTGCCTCGGTCTCCGCAAGGCCGGCGAGTGGCGCATGGCCGATGATCTCTTCCGTCGCCGGGTTGAGAACCGCCTCCGTGTCGCCGCCCTGTGGCTTCACCCATACGTTGTTGATGTAGAGCTTGTCGATATTGGTGAACGGAATGGTCATAGAGCTCACTCGCAGTTGCTGAGAGCCGCACGCGCGACGCGGCTGAAAATTGAACCAGTCTGGAGTATCAGGACTTCGCTGGGGGCCAGTCCTTGCCGGACGGATCACCCTGCGTGAAAATGATCCGCTCGGGACAAGCTTTGGCCCCGTTACGCGCCGCTGCCTCCATGCCGGGCGGCACGTCGAACCCATCGCTGTCGATATAACCGAGGTCATCGAGCGGATAGAGATCGGGCGCGACGGCCGCGCACCGGGCGTGACCAACGCATTTTGCACGATCGATGACGACTCTCATGCTCACTCTCCAATTCACCGCGGCTTGTTGGCACGATTGCCGATGAAATTCATCGTGCCAGCTGTTACCTGCCTTATTGTTGAGTCCATGTCCGGGGTACCGGCAAACTCGATCCGACCAGCCCTTCAACAACCGCGCTGCCGACTCCGATCGACTGAACGAAGCAGTTCAGTATGTCCCAGCCTCCGCTCCGTCAATGTCTCCAGTGATCGGCTGCGCACGGCCGAACTCATGCCCAGGCTCAAGCCTCGCCGTACATCCACCGCGCCACGAAGAACCCGTCAAGTCCGCCTGCCGCGCGCAGCATGCCGGGATCGGTGCGCAACCAGCCTTCCGGACTAGGGGCGAGCCCGTCCGGCAGTTCTTCAGCCCTGATCGGCATAGGCGTGAGCGGGATGGTAGACGCAACAGCTTCACCCTCCTCGCGTTCCAGCGAGCAGACCGCATAGACCAACCGCCCACCGGGTCTGAGCCACAGGGCAGCACGGGCAATCAACCTTTGTTGGAGGGCAGCCATGTCAGCAATCTGGGTCTCCGTGATCCTGTGGAGCACGTCGGGATGGCGCCGGCAGGTGCCAGTGGCGGTGCACGGCGCATCCAGCAGGATTGCATCGAACCGCTCGGTCGGCTCCCACGCAAGCGCGTCGGCCACCACGACCGAGGCCGTCAGGCCGACCCGGGATAAATTGGCGCGCAACCGTTCGAGCCGCTTGGCGCTGGCATCGAGCGCCGTCACGGTCCAGCCCATCGCCGCCAGCTGTAGCGCCTTGCCTCCCGGAGCGGCGCACAGGTCGAGCGCGGCACCCGGCCCGGGCCCAAGCAGGCGGGCCGGCAGGCTCGCCGCCAGGTCCTGTACCCACCAGGCGCCCTCAGCATAGCCGTCCAGCCGTTCGACTGCCTCGCCGCGAGGCAAGCGCAAATGGCCTGGCAGCAGCGAAGTCCCGCCCAGCCGTTCGGACCATGCGGTGGTCGTGGCGGGATCGCGCAGGGTAAGGTCAAGCGGCGGCGGTTCGGCCAAGGCCTGCGCGATAACAGGGCCTTGCCCGCCCCAGCGTGCCGCCACCTGCGGCGGAAGGCTGGGATGTTCCGGCAAGCTTGCCTGACGGCGGGTGAGCGTGGCGAAAACGCCATGGGCAAGCCGTTTCGGGCCGCCTGTGAGCAGCGGCAATGCGGTCGCCACCACCGCATGGGGCGGGGTACCAAGCCGCAGCCATTGCGCCAGCATCAGGCGCAGGACGCTTCTCGCCTTCGCATCCTCGGGCAGCAATTCCCGCGTTGCGCTGTCGATCAGCGCGTCGATATCCGTCAACCAGCGCAGTGCCTCGGCGGCGATGGCGCGGGCCAGCCCCTTGTCCGCATCGACGGCAAGCCCCTGGACTGCATTGTGAGCAGCCTGGTCCAGCGTCTCACCCCGGCGCAGGACCGCATCGAGCAACTTGAGCGCGGCGCGGCGCGCGGGGAGGCCGGGAATATCCATGAGGGCGCCCCTACAGGCAATTGCATCCTTGCGCGAGAGCGCCCATCTGGGGCCCATGACAGAGCGAGCCACCAAACGCCCGGACGGCTTCGTCAAGCCCGCCCACTGGACCAACGAACCTGCCCCCGCCCCCGCGCCGGCGAAGGACGAGCCCGACCCGCATGGCCTGTCTCCCACCCGCTACGGCGACTGGGAGCGGAACGGGATCGCGGTGGATTTTTGAGGAAGGCCGGCTGGTCTTTCCCCCGCCGCTCACCCTGAGTTAGTCGAAGCGTGCCTGAACTGCAGGTGGCTCTCCCAACCTTTTTCAGGGTGAGCGGCGGAAGTATTCGCGGCCTATTGTGAGGTCCATCGCGCCAGGTCGGTGTGGTCCTGTTCGCGCGGTTCGATCCAGCGCCATTCGCCGGCCACTTTCTCGCGCTTCCAGAACCACGAATCGCTCTTGAGATGATCCATCGCAAAGTCGGCTGCGGCAAAGGCATCGCGCCGGTGCCGACTGGCTGCGGCAACGAGAACGATCGGATCGCCCGGCGCCATCTGGCCGGCGCGGTGCACGATAAGCAGCCCGTCGAGGGCCCAGCGGGCGAGGACCGTTTCCGCAAGACCTTCCATGCCGGGAAGTGTCAGCGGGTCGTAATGCCGAAGCTCAAGCGCCTCCACCCCCTCGCCCGCCCGGACCTGGCCGAGAAACGAGACGATCCCGCCTGACTGCACATGACGTGCCGAGAAGGCCGACAATTCCGCCGCCGGCTCGAACGGCGCAAGCGCCAGTCGGACATCCGCCGGCATGGTCTCAGCCCCCGCTCACCGGCGGCAGGAACGCCAGTTCGTCGCCATCGGCAACCACAAGTTGGGCCGCGTCGGCCACGGTCCCATTGAGCGCCAGGCGCACTTTCGGCGCCTGCAATGCCTCTGCAAGGGCAGGGGGCAGCATCAGCAGGAGATCGGCGAACGCCGTCGGCTCGGTCAGCGGGCAAGCGAGTTCGGGGACGCCGGCGACATCTTCCAGCCGCCCGAGGAACACCAGCCTTGCCATTGCACTCAGCCGCCGGTCATCGACATGTGGCGCGGCAGGGCGGGAGCGGCACCGGGCCGATCGATCGCAAAGGCATGGCGCGCCGGCTTGATCTTCATCGCCACATCGAGCGCGGCGGACAGTTCCGTCGCCGGATCGGCCGAGCGCAGCGCGGCGCGCAAGTCAACCTGCTCGGTGCCGCCGAGGCAGGCAAATAGCTGGCCGGTCGCGGTGACCCGCACGCGATTGCAGCCGTCGCAGAAGTTGTTGGTCAATGGCGTGATCAGCCCCAGCCGCCCGCCGGTTTCGGATATGTCGAAATAGCGCGCCGGGCCGCCGGTGCGGTGGCCGGAGGGTTTCAGGGTCCACCGCTGCTCAAGACTCTCGCGCACCGCGACCAGCGGCAGGTAATGATCGAACCGGTCCTGCTCGACCTCGCCCAGCGGCATGACCTCGATCAGGGTCAGGTCCATCTGTTGGCCGTGGGCCCAGGCGATCAGCTCGGGCAGCTCATGCTCATTGATACCTTTGAGCGCCACCGTATTGAGCTTGACCTTGAGCCCCGCCTCGCGCGCTGCAGCAATGCCGTCGAGCACCTGCGGCAGGGCATCGCGCCGGGCTAGCTTGGCGAACTGCTCGCGATCCAGTGTATCGAGCGAAATGTTGATCCGGCGCACGCCCGCCGCCGCAAGATGATCGGCGAATTCGGCGAGCCGGGTACCATTGGTGGTGAGGGTCAGTTCCTCCAGCCCGTCGCCGATCTTGCGGCCGAGCGCGCGGACCAGTTCGACCATGTCGCGCCGGACCAGCGGCTCGCCCCCTGTCAGGCGCAGCTTGGTGATGCCGCGAGCGATGAAGCCGAGCGAGAGCTGGTGGAGTTCTTCAAGCGTGAGCACTTCCGCCTTGGGCAGGAACGTCATGCGCTCGGGCATGCAATAGGCACAGCGCAGGTCGCACCGGTCGATCACCGACAGGCGCAGGTAGCTTATGCGGCGCGAGAACTGGTCGACGAGCGGGTTGGCGGTCATGGCACTAAGATAGCACCTGCCCGGCGCCATTGCCATCGATCACCAGATATTGCCCGGTAACTCCCGGTGCAGCGGCGATAAAGGCAATGGTGGCAGCGATTCCGGCCGGGTCGTCACCGGCCACGGCGTTGATCCGGGTCGGCGCGCGCTCACGCGCCAGCAGTTGCACTGCAGCCAGCCGCCAGCCGGCATGGCTGAGTGAGGCCGGGGCGAAGACCAGGGTGATATGGCTTTCGGCGGTCGCCAGCGCAGCGTCAATCTTTGGCAGCCACTCGGCGTGGAATGCGGCTGCAGCCGCTATGGCATCGTCCGGCAGGGGACCAATCGCCAGCTGCATCGCCCGCCTCAGCGCCGCTCGCGATGCAAGGTCATGCCGATCTGCTCTCCTGCCTCGGCAATTGCCAGCTTGACGATTTTCACTGTCACCGCCTCTACCCGCGGATCGCCTACCATCACCGTTTCGCAAATATGGTCGGCAACTGCCTCGATCAGTTTGAAGTGCAGCCCAGGCGGCAGAGCCTCGGTTGCCGCGAACTTCAGATCCATGTAGTTTTTGCTGGCCGAGAGGTGGGTTTCCGGTGTGAAATGCGCAGCCGGCTTCAGCTGCGCGGCGATGGAGATGCGCAGGGGCTGCGGCTTGCCGGTCTCTTCCGAGTAGATGCCGGTGAGGACATCGACTTCGAGATCGTTCACCTCGAGGATCAGGCTGTCGGCCATGGCCGGCGGCGATGGCATGGCCGCGCCAGACTGTCCACCCCTACCGCAACCCCGCGGCAGGGCGGATAAACTGTCACAACTGCGTATTTGGCGCGAGACAAGGGCCGCACTATCCTGCGTGCGAAATCAAGGGGAGCTTCCGATGCGCAACTGGGTTCTGTCTGCCGCGGCCGTGACCATGCTCGTCGCCGCGCCCGTCACCACCGCCAATGCGTCGGCGCTGGCCGCGCTGCTGGCCAGCCTTGCCCGGCCCGAGGCCGACAAGGTGCGCGACGCCGACCGCAAGCCAGCCGAGGTCATGGCCTTCGCCGGGATCAGGCCGGGCCAGAAGATCGCCGAACTCGCCCCAGGTGGCGGCTATTACACCCGCCTGCTAAGCGCTGCGGTCGGGCCCAAGGGCTATGTCTACACCTTCGCCTTCCGCGCTTCGCCGACGCTGGCGGAAATCGCGAAGATTTCCGGCAACGTCTCCATCGGCGTCGGCAAGGCAGGGGATGCGCTGGCGCCTGAACTGGTAGATGTCGTCTGGACCACGCAGAACTATCACGATTTCAAGAATGTGAAGGTGGGTGACAGCGACGGGGCAGCCGTGTTCAACAAGGCCGCATTCGCCGCGCTGAAGCCAGGCGGAGTCTACCTGATCAATGACCACCAGTCCGCCAAGGGCGTGGGGGCGACCCAGACTTCGACCCTGCACCGGATCGAGGATGCCGTGGTGATTCGCGAGGTCGAAGCCGCCGGGTTCAAGCTTGAGGCGCGCAGCGAAATCCTGCGCCACCCGGCCGACGATCACAGCCTGCGCGTGCAGGAGAGCGGGGTCCGCGGCAAGACCGACCAGTTCCTGCTGCGCTTCCGCAAACCGCGCAAGTAGGCGTCAGTCGCGGGCCCAGCGGGCGAAGATGGCCGTAGGGAGCAGGCGGCCGTGGCCATCCTCGCGCACGGCCAGATCACCATGCTCGATCCGGCCCGGCAGGTCGGCGAACACCCCGTCGAGCAGGCCTGCCAAGGCAAGCGAGCTCATCCGCACGGCATAGACGGTAAGAAACAGGAAGCGGCTGTTCTCATCGAGTAACTGGCGGCAATCGGCGATAAGTGGGGCCAGATGTTCCTCCAACCGCCAGACCTCGCCTTCCGGCCCGCGTCCGAATTTGGGCGGATCGAGGATTATGCCGTCATAGCGCTTTCCACGCCGGACCTCGCGTGCCGCGAACTTGGCGGCGTCGTCGACGATCCAACGGATCGGCCGCTCGGCCATTTCTGAGAGCGCGGCATTGGCTCGGGCCTGGGCGACGCTCTTCTTCGAGGCATCGACGTGGGTGACCGGCCCGTACGCTGAGAGCGACAGCGTGCCGACGCCGGTGTAGCCGAACAGGTTAAGGGTGCTCGCATCTGCCCTGCCCGCCAGCATCTCGCCCATCCAGTCCCACACGGGGGCCATGTCGGGAAAGAAGCCGAGATGGCGGAAGGGCGTGCAGGAGGCGGTGAACTTCACCGGCCCCCGCGAAAGCTCCCAGCCGTCGCGCGGGACCGGCCGCGAAAATTGCCAGCGCCCGCCGCCGTCCTCGTCGGAGCCAGGGACGAATTCACCGTGGGCCTGCCAGTTTGCCTCGCGCGGCATCCACAGCGCCTGGGGTTCGGGGCGGATGAAGCGATAGGGGCCGTAGCGCTCCAGCTTGCGGCCGTGGCCGGAATCGACCAGCCCGTAATCGGCCCAGCCCTCGCCCACGAGCAGGCGGGGTTCGGTTGTGAGATCAGCCATACCGGCCCTTGTCCGCTCGCCCTGAGCTTGTCGAAGGGCCTGCCCCACGCATGCGCCGGGGCTTCGACAAGCTCAGCCTGAGCGGGCGTGGGGGCATGGGTTCAGGCTTTCGGACTGGCGTGAGCCGCCACGTATTCCGCCACGGCGGCATAGTCGCCGGGCAAGTCCACCAGCCGCTCCTCGCGCTCGAACAGGTCGCCCACCCGCGCCGGAAGAGCGGGGTGCTGGCCGGTGGCCGCGGTGACCGCCTCGGTAAACTTGGCGGGATGCGCCGTGGCGAGCGTGACCACCGGAACCGCCGCATCGATGCCCGCGGCGCGGGCGGCGTGAAGGCCGATGGCGGTGTGTGGATCGATGACCTCGCCGCATTCGGTGAAGGCCCAGCGGATCGCCGACTGCATCGCCTCTGCATCGGCCCTGCAAGAGGTAAACAGCGCCGCCGCACCTTCGCGCTGGGCATTGGTGAGCTTCATCGCCTTGGTCGCCTCGAAGCCCTTCATCTGTTCGGCCAAAGCCAAACCGTCGCGGCCGCCCACGTCGAACAGCAGGCGCTCGAAGTTGGACGAGACCTGGATGTCCATCGACGGGGCCGCGGTCGGCGTGACGGTACCCTGCGAATAGTCACCGGCGGAGAGCGCGCGGTGGAGGATGTCGTTGACGTTGGTGGCGACAATCAGGCGCTCGATCGGCAGGCCCATCTTCGCCGCGACATAGCCGGCAAAGACATCGCCGAAATTGCCGGTCGGCACCGAGAACGCGACCTTGCGGGCCGGCGCGCCGAGCTGGAGCGCGGCGGCGAAATAATAGACCACCTGGGCCATCAGCCGCGCCCAGTTGATGGAGTTGACCGCGCCGATGGCGAAGCGGTCGGTCATCGCAGTGTCGTTGAACATCCGCTTCACCATGGCCTGGGCGTCGTCGAACGAGCCCTCGATGGCGATGTTGTGGACGTTGGGGGCGAGCACGGTCGTCATCTGCTTGCGCTGGACGTCGGACACCCGCCCCTTGGGGTGGAGCATGAAAATGTCGATCTTGGCGCGCCCGGCGACGGCATCGATCGCGGCCGAGCCGGTGTCGCCCGAGGTGGCGCCGACGATGGTGAGGTTGCGATCCGAGCGGCTGAGGAACTCCTCGAAGAGCAGGCCGAGCAACTGGAGGGCGACGTCCTTGAACGCCAGCGTAGGGCCATGGAAAAGTTCGAGCAGCCATTGCTGCTCGTCAAGCTGGACCAGCGGGGTCACGGCCTTGTGGCTGAACCGGCCATAGGCCTGGCGGGTCAGTTCGAGCAGGCGTTCGGGCGTCAGGCATTCTCCCACGAAAGGCTGCATGATCTTCTGCGCCAGCTCGGCATAGGGCAGACCAGCCATGGCGGCGATCTCGTCTGCCGAGAAGCTGGGCCATTCGCTGGGCACATAAAGGCCGCCGTCGGAGGCGAGGCCGGCAAGGGTGGCCCCGGCAAAATCGAGCGCAGGGGCGGAGCCGCGGGTGCTGACGTATTGCATGGGGGGTCGCGTTAGCGGCGGGGGGCGAGAAGGGCAAGGATTCGCCAACCTGCCAGCACGGCGGGCTTAGCCTCGCAACCGCTTTCGCAGAGCCAGCACATAGATCACCAAGGCCACCCCGGCGAAGAGGAACCATTGCACCGCGTAGGACAGGTGGTTGTTGGGGATATCCCGCGGGTCGGGCCGGGCGTTGGGCTGAAGACCAGCGAGCGGCGGATCGGCCACCAGGCGCACGTCATCCTTGCCGCGCGGACCGATGATTCCGGTGGCGGTGCCCCCGGCCCAGGTCCTGCGCGCCGGATCGCTTGACCAGCCAAGGACCAGGTGCGCCTGCGATCCTTCCGGGAGCTGGCATGCAATTTCATGGCTCCAGCCCGCCTCGCCCTGAAGATTGCGGCCTGACAGGGGCATGTCCTGACCGCTCGGGCGACAATCCAGCCGCGACCGGCGATACATGGCATTCTCGCGCACGGCAGCAACACCGGGCCAGGACACTTCCGCGGCCTGACCCGCCGCCGCAGCGAATCGCGCCAGCATCGCCTCCTTATGGTGCAGCCGGTCTAGCTGCCAGAAGCCGAGCCGGATCATGATGGCGGCGGCGATCAGGACGATCAGCGTGGGCAGGATCGGCACCCTGCCCTTCATTCGCCCTGACCCTGGATAGTCCATTCGGAGTTGATCGCCTCGCTTGCCTTGCGCCGATACTCCGCCTGGAGCAGCCAGGCCTTGGTGGCGCGCAGGCCGCCGATCACGGCCGCTGCGGTCAGCGGCACCCAGAGC
>DASTGC010000081.1:0-3146 GCA_035719485.1 Novosphingobium sp. | reverse complement strand
GGGAATGCGACGACGGTCATGGTAATGGACTATTCGGTGCTGATCTGGGTGACACTGGCGGGCTGGCTGATCTGGGGCCATCTGCCCGGCGGTAGCACCTGGCTTGGAGCCCCGCTGATCATCGGCGCAGGGCTGCTCATTGCCTGGTATGCCCGGCGAGGGCAAAGCGGGCCTGCCGCGGCCGCGGATTGAATGTGCTCAGGGTCAGCCACTCTAATCCTGTCAGCCGATCCTAGCATCATGCACCCGGCCAGGTCAGCACCGGCTTGCGGGCGGCCAGCGTCTCGTCGAGCCGACGGCGTGGGGCGAGATGGGGGGCTGACTTCAGGGACGGATCGGCATTGCGCGCCCGGGCGGCGAGGCTTCTCATCGAGGCAATGAAGCGATCGAGCCCCGCCTTGCTTTCCGTCTCGGTCGGCTCGACCAGCATGGCGCCGTGGACGACCAGCGGGAAATAGACCGTCATCGGGTGAAAACCCTCGTCGATCAGTCCTTTGGCGATATCGAGCGTGGTGAAGCCCTCGGGCAGGCCGTCATCGGAGAACAGCGCCTCGTGCATGCACGGGCCTGTCTTCCCGAACGGCGCATCGAGGACGTCGTCAAGACTGCGCAGGACGTAGTTGGCATTGAGCACAGCGTCTTCAGCGACCTGCCGCAGGCCATCGGCCCCGTGGCTCAGGATATAGGTCAGCGCGCGGGTGAACATGCCCATCTGGCCGTGGAAGGCCGCCATGCGCCCGAACGACTGCGGATGTTCGCTGGGGGCATCCTCCTCCTCGATCAGGCGCACCGTTCCATCGGCCATGCGCTGGGCGAAGGGCAGCGGGGCGAAAGGGGCGAGCGCTTCCGACAGCACCACCGGTCCAGAACCGGGGCCGCCGCCGCCGTGAGGCGTGGAGAAGGTCTTGTGGAGGTTGATGTGCATCGCATCGATGCCAAGATCGCCGGGGCGGACGCGGCCGACGATCGCGTTGAAGTTCGCGCCGTCGCAATAGACAAGGCCGCCCACGGCGTGGACCGCGTCGGAGATTGTCTTCATCTCCCGCTCGAACAGGCCGCAGGTGTTGGGATTGGTGATCATTACCGCAGCAACGTCGGGCCCGAGCCGGGCCTTCAGCGCCGAAACGTCGACCCGCCCATCGACAGTCGCCGGGATATTCTCCACCCGGTAACCGGCAAAGGCCGCCGTAGCCGGGTTGGTCCCGTGGGCGCTTTCCGGCACGAGGATCACCTCGCGCGCATCCCCGCGGGCCTCGAGAGCCGCACGAATGCAAAGCAGGCCACATAGTTCTCCGTGTGCCCCGGCCTTGGGCGTCATCGCCACCGAATGCATTCCGGTCAGCGTAATCAGCCATTCCGCCAGTTCCACGATCACCCCGATCGCCCCGCGCACCGTCTGCTGCGGCTGGAGCGGGTGGACGTCGGCAAAGCCCGGCAGCCGCGCCATCTTCTCGTTGAGCCGCGGATTGTGCTTCATCGTGCAGGAGCCGAGCGGGAACGGCCCCAGGTCGATCGCATAGTTCTGGCGCGAGAGGCGAGTATAGTGCCGCACAGCCTCGGGCTCGGTCAGCCCGGGCAGGCCCGGAGCTTTGGCGCGGAGGAACCTCGCGAGGCCGGGGACCGGTTCGCCGGCCGGCTCATCCATGTCGACGCCGCAGGTGCCCGGGCGCCCCAGCTCGAAGATCAGCGGCTCCTCCACCATCAGCCCGCGATCGCCGCTGGCGGTCTGCGTCACCCCGGCAGTATCGCCGCCCTCGCCCATCACCGGGCGCCAGCCCGATTGATTGACCGCGCTCATGTTGGGGTTCCTTCGTGGGTGTCGACCAGCAGCTCGCCGAGGATCGTGGCGAGGGCATGGATATCATCGTCACTTGTCATCTCGGTGGCAGTGACCAGCAGGCCCCGGTGCATGGTCTCAGCCTCGGGATAGAGCCGCCCGAGAGAGACCCCGCCGAGCACGCCATATTCCGCCAGCTCGCGCACGACCTCCCGCGCATCGCGCGGCAGGAGGATGGTGAACTCGTTGACATAGGCGCTGTTCAGCACGCGCACGCCCGGCACCTTGGCCAGGGCCGCGGCCGTGGTGCGGGCCCGCTCGTGGTTGATCCGGGCAAGCCGGGCCAGCCCCTCCCCGCCGAGCAAGGTCATGTGGATAGAGAAGGCAAGGGCACAAAGACCTGAATTTGTGCAGATATTGCTCGTCGCCTTCTCGCGCCGAATATGCTGCTCACGGGTTGACAGCGTCAGGACGAAACCACGTTTGCCATCGGCATCCACCGTCTGACCGGCGAGACGCCCCGGCATCTGCCGCACGAACTTCTCGCGGCACCCGAACAGGCCAAGGTAAGGACCGCCGAAATTAAGCCCCACGCCCAGCGACTGCCCTTCCCCGACGACGATATCCGCGCCGAGCTTGCCCGGCGCCTCGATCAGGCCGAGCGCGACCGGCTCGGTCACCACCGCGATCAGCAGTGCACCATTCGCCTGCGCCGCAGCGGCAACGGCGGCCAGGTCGGGAAGGCGTCCGAGGACGTCTGGATACTGGACGACCACGCAGGAGGTCTCGCCATCGATCGCAGAGATCAGTGCGGCATCGTCGGGTTCGACCGTAAGTTCCGGAAGTCGCGTATCGAGCAAGTCGCCTGTAAAGCGCGCCATCGTCGTTGCAGTGCCCGTGTAATGCGGATGCAACCCGCCCGAGAGCACCACCTTGCGGCGCCGCGTGATCCGCCCGGCCATGGCGATGGCCTCCCAGCACGCTGTTGACCCGTCGTACATCGAGGCATTGGCCACGTCGGTCCCGAACAGGCGGGCGACCTGGGTCTGGAATTCGAACAGGACCTGCAAGGTTCCTTGGGCAATTTCAGGCTGATAGGGCGTGTAGGCGGTCAGGAATTCGCCGCGCTGGATCAAGTGGTCGACCGAGGCGGGGATGTGGTGGCGATAGGCCCCTGCCCCCAGGAAGAACGGCGCAGAACTGGCGGAAAGATTGTCCGCCGCCAACCGCGCCATGTGCCGCTCCACCGCCATCTCGCTGGCATGGCCGGGCAGGTCGGCGATCGGTCGATCAAACTGCGCTTCCGGGGGCACATCGACGAACAGCTCGTCCACGCTCCCGGCCCCGATTGTGCGAAGCATGTCCGCGC
>DASTGC010000080.1:0-6600 GCA_035719485.1 Novosphingobium sp. | reverse complement strand
GATCTTTGCTTCGGGCATTGCCACGCGCAGCATCTGATCGACGCTGTCGATGTTCGAGCCGACCCGGACGTTGGCCGACCAGATCACGTTGCCGGCACCGTCGCTGGCGTAGACCGTGGTGACCCCGCCCGACTTGCCCATGACGTAGAGCTGGTTGGTCGCCTTGATCTGGACGTCGGCGACCTTGTCGTCGGCGACGAACACGTCGGCCATGCGTCCCGGAACGGTGATAAGTTGGCCGCGACCAATGGAAATGGCGATGTCCTGCGAGGGACGGGTCACGGCCTGGGCGCTCAGCGGCGCGGTCGGCAGGGCCGCGGGGAGGACGATGCCAGCCCCGGCAGCAAGCAGCGTGACGGCGATACGGCTCTTCATCGTGGTGCCCTTCGAATGGGGAGCGACGTGGCGGGAAGCTTGCAGCGTCATGGCTTATCTCCCGGCCTGTTCGACGGTCGTGGTCTTCCCGCGGGTCACGCGGACCGACGGGCCGGTCTGGACCGGCAGGCCGAGACCCGAGCCACCGGGCGCAGCGGCGGCAACTGCCTTGACCATCGAGCCGAGCGCATTGCCCATGGCCTGCCCGAAGGACTTGGCCGGATCCGCAGGCCTGCCCACGGCGCGGCGCTGGAAGCGCGAGACGTCACCGCCGGTCTGGAAGGTCGTGGCCGTGTCGACCGGGCGATTCATCGCCTGGCCGAGGAGGCGGTCCTCATCGGCCTTTGATGCGCCGGCGGGCAGCTTGACCTGGCCGCTGGCGACCGCCTTCTCGAGCTCGGACTGGTTGTCGGCGATCGAACGGAGCGAAAGGCTGAGCGTGCCAAGCTTGTCGGCAACCGCGATCTTCTCGGCCAGCTTCGGGTTCACCTCGAGAGTGACGAGGCCGAAGCTCGAGACAACCGTCTTGCCATCGACGACCTTGGTCTCGGTCGACTGGTCGGTGGCGAGCACGCGCAGGTTGCGGATGATCGTTTCCGCGACGTTCAGCGGAAGCACGCCGTCGCCCGTCGAATTGACCGTCTGTGTCAGCATGAGGTCGACGTGGTCACCCGGAAAGACGAAACCGGCGACGCCGGTACGGCCGGAGACCGTGATCGTGACGGCGCGCATGCCAGGGCCAAGCGCGGCGGCGAGGAAGCCGCGATCACCGGGGCGAACGAGCGCACCCTGGGTCACCGGCTGGCCAGCTGTCACCGGGAAGCGGACAACCGTTCCCAGCAGCTTGTTCACGTCTGCCTCGCCTTCGATGAAGTAGGCGTCCTTGACCATTTCCTTGGGCCAGGCCTGGTAGCTGATCGCGTCCTGCGTGATGATCGTGCCGACTGGCAGGGCGCGCTGGGCAACCAGCACCTTGGGGCCCTGCACCTGCTGCGCGGCCTGGGCTGATGGGGCGGAGCCCCCGCCCAGCATGCTGCGTGCGGCAAGGGCCGTGCCGATGGCGACGACCAGCGCCCCCAGCAACAGCATGAGCTTTCTCTTGTCCATGGCTATCAAAGCCCCCCTAAGGATCGGACCGGATCAAATTGGTCCCGAATGATGATCAAGGTATGGTCAAAGTGGTTAAAATCCGGTTCACCCAACGGGGGTGGCCGCGGCTGCCTGCAGGGCAGGCAGGGATTTGAGGTAGACGGTGAGCAGGGCGGCCGCGCAGATGGCGACGCCGTATGGAATGGCAATTCGCCCGGTCTGGCGGCGCATCACGTGCCATGAAGCGAAAACGATTGTCAGCACGCCGCCGATCACGCTCATTACAACCACCAGCCAGAGGAAATGCTCGGGCCGGATCCACAAGGCGAGGGCGGTCAGCAGCTTGACGTCGCCGCCACCCATCAGCTTCATCGCGAAGAGAACTGCCAAGGCGGCGAAGGCGATGACCGTCACGCCCAGTTGCCAGGCAACGTCCGGCCAGAGGGCAAGGCCACTTGCCCACCAGAAGGCCGGTGCCATGATGGCGATGGCGGCGTTCAGCCAATTGTCGATCTGGCGGCGGCGCAGGTCGGTGAAGGCAGCCGCCAGCAGTCCGATTGCCAGCGCGGCCAGCAGTCCATAGGTTAGCAGTTCGCTGCGCAAGTGAGGCCCCCGTGCCCGTTTGGTACGCTTGCGTCTCTGCCACGGCAGGGCTTACCAAAAAGTAACCAAGCGCTTGAGGTTCGAATTAGGTATGCAACCGGTGTCGGACCTCTTGGGGAGCAGGGTAAAGCAGCGGGCGATCCCCCATAAATGCTCGGAATCCCGCTGGTTTGCGCGGGATGGATGGCCGATCCGCCGGGTTGATTGGCCGGTTTCCGGCCCGGTGCGGGGCAGCATGCTGTTTGTCCCAGGGCGCGGCGATTTCCTTGAGAAATACCTGGAGTCGCTGAATCAGTGGAATGATTCCGGCTGGGAGGTGACCGCGCTGGACTGGCGCGGTCAGGCACTCTCCGGCCGTCTCGGCATCGATTCTAAAACGGGGCACATCCCCGATTTCGGCATCTGGGTGGATGATCTCGCCGCGTTCTGGGCCGAATGGACCGCAGCAACGCCTGTACCGCATGTCCTCGTCGCCCATTCGATGGGTGGGCATCTCGCCCTGCGCGCAGCCGCCGAAGGGGGGATTGCGCCAGCTGCGCTGGTTCTGTCCGCGCCTATGCTGGGCTTCGTGCGGCATGGCCTGCCCCCGATCCTCTCTCGCGCACTCGCCCGGTTCATGTGCGCCATCGGCGATCCGCGCCGGCCTGGCTGGGGCCGCGGGGAGAAGCCGGGCCTGAGGAAAGACCGCCAGGCGCTCCTCACCCACGATGCCGCGCGCTATGCCGACGAATGCTGGTGGCGCGAGACCCGGCCCGAGCTTGACATGGGCCCGCCCAGCTGGGGCTGGCTGCGTGCCGCGCTTGTCTCGATGGCAGCGCTGGACCGGCCAGACGTCCTTGCCCGCGTCGCCGTACGAACCCTCTTCGCCGCCACCGACGCTGATCGCCTCGTGGATTACGGTGCCATTGCTCGCGCGGCCGGCTGGATTCCCGGCGCCCGGCTGCTGCGGTTCGGCCCGGAAGCGCGTCATGAGCTGCTGCGCGAATCCGATCCGGTGCGAGATCGGCTCCTCGCTTCGATCGACGAATTCCTTGACCAGGCCGCGCCGACGCCCAAGTGACCTTGCGTGTCCGAATCCCCTTCTCCTGAGGCCTATGATTTCGCCGTGATTGGTGCCGGCATGGCGGGGGCCAGCCTCGCGGCGAGTCTTGCCGGTGCCGGGGCGCGGGTCCTGCTGATCGAGGCAGAGGCCGCGCCCGGTTACCATGCTACCGGCCGCTCTGCCGCTTTCTGGACAGAGAGTTATGGTGGGCCGGGGGTGCAGCCGCTCACTACCGCTTCAGGACCGGTCCTGCTTGACGGCGGCTATCTTACCCCGCGCGGCGCGCTGACCATCGCCCGGGCTGGTCAGGAGCAGGCCCTGGGTCAGTTCGCCGAGCGATACGCCGCCCTCGGCATTCGGATGGAACGGCTCGGCCGCGATGCCATTGCCGGGCGTGTCCCCGATCTGAAGCCGGGCTGGACCATGGGCGCGTTCGAGCCCGATTGCTGCGATATCGACGTTGCTCGCCTTCACCAGGACTATCTCTCCCGCGCCCGCCGCGCCGGCGCCGTCCTGTGGACCTCCGCCCGCCTTACCGCCGCCGAGTCAGAGGCCGGCGGATGGCTGCTGACTGTGGCAGACGGCCGCCAAGCCCATGCCGATGTGCTCGTCAACGCCGCCGGGGCCTGGGCGGATCAGGTAGCCGCCCTCGCCGGCGTCTCCGGCGTCGGGCTCCAGCCTTACCGCCGCACCGTTGCCCAATTGCGCACCGATCCTGCACCCCGGGACGAACTGCCCCTCGTGCTGGACCTTGCCGAACGGTTCTACTTCAAGCCCCAGTCGGGCCGCCTGTGGCTCAGCCCGCATGACGAGACGCCCAGCCCGCCCTGCGATGCCGCGCCCGAAGAGCTCGACGTTGCCGCCGCAATTTCCCGGCTGGAGGAGGTGGTCAACTGGCGCGTCGAGCGGATCGAGCATCGCTGGGCCGGCCTGCGCTCCTTCGCGCCCGACCGCTTGCCGGTCTATGGGTTCGCCCCGGGCAACCCGCGCTTTTTCTGGTTTGCCGGGCAGGGCGGCTTCGGCATCCAGACGGCGCCCGCTGCTGCAGCCCTTGCCGCCAGCCTGCTTGGTTCGGCCCAGGAGAGCCCGGTCGATCCGGGGCGCTACAGCCCGGCCCGCTTCGCCTGAGGCCTCGGCAAACGGTTGCACCCCAAGCCACGGCTGCTACCCTGGGCGCTCCGGGTCGCGATAACCGGAGCAAGACAGATGGCGCACCGTTTCGAGATCCGCCAGAACAAGGCCGGCGAATATGTCGCCTACTTCTGCCACAATGCGGAAACGATTTTCTGGACCGAGGGCTACAAGTCCAAGGCCAGCGCGAAGAACGCAATTGATTCGATCCTCAAGAACGGACCCGCAGCCGAAGTGGTCGACACCACCGCCTGATCGAAACCCAGGGCTGAACCGGAGCCGGGCTGGGGCTCCGGCGCCTGGTTGGACTCAGCTGACGCCATCGCCGGCCGATTCGTCGGCCTGCGACGGCGCGGCATCCTCCCGGTCGGGCAAGCCCTGGCCGACTTGGCCGTCGCCGGCACTTGCCCCGCGTTCCGGCTGCGGAGGGGCCGAGCGGTCCAACGCCCTTGTCACGATGGCCTGGGCTGCTGCCAACTCGGCCCGGCTGTCGACGTCGAGCGAGGCGTCCCCGTCGCCGGGCGCGCCATACCTTGCGCCAGGTTCTCCCATTTCGCGGTAGTGCGGCAGGGACGACGCCTCGGGCGGCGCTGGTCGACGTTCCGCCGCGCGCCCAAACACCCAGGCCGTCGATCCGTCGCCGAAATAGGAAACACCGGGCTGTGGCGGCGGGTCGGGTGCGACTGCGGCAGTGCGATAGCGAGCGCGCCAATCCTGCTCCGGGAAGGTCCGTAGCTGGGGGTTGACGACCAGGCCCAGGATAATTCCCGAGCCGATAGTGGCCAGGCTGGCGAGCGCGAGCTTGCCCGGGTCCATTGGTTGCTCCCTTGCGCTTTACAGGAGAAACCGCGCATGGCCGGCTGCGTTCCGCTGCCCCGTCGGTCAGGACGGCTAAATGTGGATGGGCTTGCCCGTCACTGCCATGGCTGCTTCCTTGATCGCCTCGGAATGCGTCGGGTGAGCGTGGCAGGTATAGGCGATGTCCTCGCTGGTTGCGCCGAATTCCATTGCCTGAGCCGCCTGGGCGATCATCGTGCCCGCCACCGAGGCGATGCACCACACTCCCAGCACGCGGTCGGTCTTCGCGTCCGCGATCACTTTCACGAAGCCGTCCGGCTCATGGTTGGTCTTTGCGCGGCTGTTGGCAAGCATCGGGAACTTGCCGACCTTGATCTCGCCCCGTTCGCGCGCAGCTTCCTCGGTCAGCCCCACCCCGGCGATCTCCGGCTGGGTGTAGACCACGCCCGGGATCACATCATGGTTCACGATGCCGGTCAGCCCGGCAATGTTCTCGGCCACGGCAATGCCCTCGTCCTCGGCCTTGTGGGCCAGCATTGGTCCGGGGATCACATCACCGATGGCCCATACACCCGGCACCTGCGTGGCGAAGTCATGATCGGTCTCGATCTGCCCGCGCCCATTGAGCTCCAGCCCGATCTTGTCGAGCGTCAGCCCCTCGGTGTTCGGTCGGCGGCCGATGGCGACCAGCACCACGTCCGCGTCCAGCACCTCGGCCGCACCTCCGGCAGCGGGCTCAACCGTAACCCTGGCCGCCTTGCCCTTGACCTCAACGCCCGTCACCTTGGTTCCGAGCTTCAGCGCCATGCCCTGCTTCTTGAAGATTTTGGCCGCTTCCTTGCGCACGTCCATGTCCATGCCTGGCAGCAGCTGATCCAGGAATTCGACCACCGTCACCTCGGCCCCGAGCCGGCGCCAGACCGAGCCGAGCTCCAGACCGATCACCCCGCCGCCGATCACGATCAGCTTCCTGGGCACCTGCGGCAGCTCCAGCGCGCCGGTGCTGTCCACCACGACCTGCTGGTCGATCACCACGCCGGGCAGCGGCGTCACCGACGAGCCCGTGGCGATCACCACGTTCTTCGCGCGCACCGCCTTGCCCGCCACTTCCACGGTATGCGCATCCACGAAGGAAGCGCGGCCCTTCAGCCAATCCACCTTGTTCTTCTTGAACAGGAACTCGATGCCCCCGGTCAGCTGCTTGACCGAATCCCGCCGCTGCCCGTGCATGGCCTCAAGGTCCAGCTCGGGCGTCACCTTCACGCCCAGCTTGGCCATGGCCCCGCTCGCCGCCGCGTCGAAATACTCCGAGGCGTGGAGCATCGCCTTGCTCGGAATGCAGCCGACGTTGAGGCAAGTCCCGCCCAGCGTCTCGCGGCTTTCCGCACAGGCCGTCTTCAGCCCGAGCTGCGCGGCGCGGATCGCGGCGACATAGCCCCCGGGCCCGGCGCCGATCACGAGAACGTCGTAGTCGAAGGTCTGGTCAGCCATGGCGTCAGAGGTCCATCAAGTCAGTTGATCATGGCGAAGGCGGCCAGCCCGCGCGCCGCGCCTTCGCTGAG